>DASWKU010000269.1:0-5213 GCA_036396455.1 Flavobacteriaceae bacterium | reverse complement strand
GGTTCCTCAGGTGACATTCTGAAACCTATCAAAAATGGTCTGTCGGCATACTTTTTAATTACCGCTTGAACTTCATTTATTACTTCTACCGCTAAGTTCATTCGTTTTTCAGCAGTTCCGCCCCAGTGGTCAGTTCGTTGGTTGTAATAGGGCGAAAAGAAATTTTGCAATAGAAATCCGTGAGCTCCATGCAGCTCTATTCCGTCAAACCCTGCCTTTATTGCTCTGTGGGTAGTTTCGCCAAAAGCCTTTATTATTTCCAAAATTTCTTCATGTGTAAGTTCACTTGATACTACTCCTCCAGCATAAAACGCCGATGGCACTAATGCTATGGCACTTGCACTCACAGGAATACCATCTGGAATGAGATCTGTAACCGATTTATTTCCAGCGTGATAAATTTGAAGTATTGCAGGTGAGTCACCTTTTTTTGCAGCAGCGGCCAGTTTTTTAAGACTCGGTAAAAAAGAGTCATCGTAAGAGGCATATTCATTGTTAAAGCCAATTCCGTTTGCCATTACTCTGGTGCAACCTGTTATTACCAATCCAACGTTTCCGCTTCGAGCTTCATAATGCTTTATTTCATCGTCCGATACTGTATAGTCATCATTGCTTGCCCAGGTTGTCATTGGTGACATCGTAATCCTGTTTTTGGTTTCTATCCCATTTTTAAATGTAAAGTTTTGGAATAATTGTTTGGTATCTATTATCTTGCTCATTATTTAATTTTTATGTTACTAAATGATGATGCAAAGATGGGGTGTTAAATTATCCTGTTAGTTATACAAAAGTCTGAAGATGTGATACAAATTGCGGAAAGATTCTTGAGTTTGCTGTAGCATTACCGCTAACACAGGAATAATAAGTGATAATATTAAAGAAATAACAAATCAACTTATGGCGACTTTTTAAAATCGGCAGAAGGTATAGCGACAAACATTTTAGCATCAAGACTTCAAAGTTTAGAAGATAACAAACTCATCGAAAAGTTAGAACACCCAGACAGTAAGGCAAAAGTGTTATATAAACTTACTCAAAAGGCAATAGGCTTATTGCCCATAATTGTAGAAGTTCATTTGTGGGCAGAAAAGTATTTTGACATTCCAGCCGACTTAAAAGTAATGATAAAGGAAGCAAAGAAAGACAAGAACGAATTTATTAAGGTAACGACACGACAATTAAAGAAACAAATTGCACCCTTATGTAAATAAATTATGTTTCGTTAAAACGTTTCATTATTGCCCACTTTTGTATCATAATAACTTTCCAGAATTGACCGAGATTTGCCTTGATATTAAAACAATAAAATTATTACAATGAAAAAAACAATTTTTATAACAGGTGCATCCCGGGGATTAGGAAAAATTTGGACTGAAACTTTTCTAAAACGCGGCGATAATGTTGTAGCAACAGTAAGAAATACAGAATCACTAAAGGATTTGTCATCAGAATATCAGGAAAATTTATTGGTCTTACAATTAGATGTAACTGATAAAAAAGCATCCTTTGAAGCAGTTTCAAAAGCAAAAAGCCATTTTGGAGAAATTGATGTATTAATCAATAACGCTGGTTACGGACATTTAGGCGCCATCGAAGAATTAGAGGAAGGAGAAATCCGTGCACAGTTCGAAACCAATGTGTTTGGTTTAATTTGGGTTACACAAGCCGTTATACCTGTAATGCGTGAACAAAAATCAGGTCATATCATTCAGGTTTCGAGTGTTTTGGGCGTGATGACGCTTCCTATTTTAGGAATTTACAGTGCTTCCAAATTTGCTGTTGAAGGTTTAAGCGAATCATTGGCTGCAGAAGTGGCAGGATTCGGAATTAAGGTAACCCTTTTGGAACCAAACGGTTATTCTACTGATTTCAGTGCTTCTTCTGCAGTACAAAGTAAACCTTTCCCGCAGTATGATATCGTAAGAGCAGCACTACAGGAAGGTAACAAAGAAGAAGATTATGGCGTACCGGAAGCGACTTCTGAAGCCGTTTTAAAACTGGTTGATGCAGAAAATCCTCCGTTAAGACTGATATTAGGTAAAGCTGGAATCCAATGGACTAAATATGCTTATAGCGAACGTTTGAAAACCTGGGATGAGTGGCAGGACGTTTCTGAAGCGGCACATGGAAAATAAAGTTTAAATTTGCAGAATCCGTTTCGTCGGGTTCTGCTTTCCTTTTAAAATAAAACAGATGAATCACTTCGATAAAATAAGCATCTATACTAAAGCTATTGGACTTCCAGCTCCTGAACATCCGCTGTTTTATATTGCAAAAGGAGATAAAGACAGTTGCAATAATAGCGATGATGCTAATTTTACTGCTGACTTTTATGCCATCGTTTTCAAAAAGGTGGAATCGGGAAGCATTCAATACGGAAAAACAAAATACGATCATAATCTCGGGCAAATGTCATTTGTCAAACCGAGGCAGATTATTGGATGCAAAAATATTCGCTTGGAGGATGACTGCTTTTTGATTCTTGTTCACGAAGACTTCTTGTCAGGAACCACATTGCACAATGAAATCAAGAAATACAGTTATTTTGAATATGAGGTAAATGAAGCTTTGCACCTTTCACCCAGTGAAGAAGAGACGGTTTGGAATTTGGCCAATGCGATGGAAAAAGAATACCATAACAACATTGATGATTACAGCAAATCCATAATTCTCAGTCACCTTAGTACCTTGCTTAAATATGCACAACGATTCTACAAAAGGCAATTTATTAATCGAGAGGAATTAACAGGTGCTACATTTACAAAGTTTAATGAGATACTTTCTTCCTATTTTGAAGATAGAAAGAATACTGATTTCGGTCTTCCTACGGTGAACTATATGGCTGAAAAACTCCATGTATCTTCGCGCTATTTGAGTGATTTGCTTAAACAAGAGACTGGAAAAACTACATTAGAACTTATTCATCTTTTTTTAATATCCGAAGCGAAAAATCTTTTAATGCAGGGAGATCAAAACATTTCAGAAATAGCTTTTCAGCTTGGATTTGAAAATGCCAATTATTTTTCCCGCTTATTTAAAAAAGAAGTTGGGATGACTCCTTTTCAATTCAAAAATGGTTTTTTAAACTAAAGATTAACCATCGAAAATATAAATATTATGGAAAACAAAAGACTTCAGTTAGTTCAGAGTTTCATTGGAAAACCATTTTCAGGAAGTCCGTCCCCATTCGCTAAATGGCTAAATGGGACGGTGATTTCTGTTGATGAAAATTCAGTTGAATTTCAATTTGAGGTAAGAAAAGAGATGACTAATCCAGCTGGAACACTTCACGGCGGCGTTATTTGTGGGATGTTTGATGATTGTATTGGTGTAAATTTTATGATTTTAGGTACTGAATATTTCTTTCCTACTATTAATTTAAATGTTGATTTTTTCAATTCTGCTTCAGAGAATGACATCGTTTTGGTTAGAACAGAATTAATCAAGTTAGGAAAAACAGTTATTAATTTTAATGCGGTAGTCATGAACCAAAATAATGGGAAACTGGTTGCTAAAGCAAGTTCTAATCTGGTAATTAGTTCTGTAAAAATTCCGGTTTAAAACTCTAAGCAAATTTTAACAGAAAATATGTGATTCAAAAATATAGTAAACTTTTAATAGAGCTTAACGAGCAACTTAATTTCATAGATTTAGAAGTTGATAATCCTATATAGTGAAATCCGAAAAAGCAATAGGAGCTATTTATTGACTTCCATTATTAATTTTCAATAGAACTAATTAAAAACAAATCGCTGATAATCCTTATGTTATGAAGGGTTCGAATCCCAAGAGGTCACCCTTTTACAGGATTTCGAACCTTTTTTTATAAAAAACACTTTAATTTAATTATAAGTTATTTATTTATAGATGTTTATATGTTGTTTGAATCATTTTAAAAAGTTCGAATTCTTAAAAAAATGCTTTTTTAATCCAAATAAAAGTTAGTAATATGTAAGTTGTTGATTATTATTATTTTATAAATAAAAAAAGCCACAAAACAAAAAAGCAAGCTTTATTCAGGGATTAATCGTTTCACTCCTGTTCCCTCAAAGCTCCGCTTTGAAAATAAAATACCCAAACTTATAAATTCAAGCAAGCTTGATTTAACGCTCGGGTATTTTATTTATCCGTGACCCTGGAGGGATTCAAACCCCCAACCGCTGGAGCCGAAATCCAGTGCTCTATTCAGTTGAGCTACAAGGCCCTAAATTCCTGCTTCCGCAGGAATCCAATTTACGATAATTTATTCTTAACAATTGTTGAGATCGTTTTTCCGTCAGCTTTTCCTGCCAATTGTTGGCTGACGATGCCCATGACTTTACCCATGTCTTTCATACCCTCTGCGCCTATCTTTGCTATGGTCTCCTCAACTACCTTTTCAATTTCAGATTCACTCAATTGGGTTGGCAAAAAATGACCTATAATTTCTGCCTGTGCCAATTCCGGTCCTGCCAAATCCTTTCTGTTCTGTTGTGCAAAAATCGCGGCACTGTCTTTACGCTGTTTTACAAGTTTGGACAGGATTTTTATCTCTTGCTCTTTGGTCAACTCCTCCTTGGAACCGGTTTCAGTTTGTGCCAACAAAATTTCAGACTTCACTGCACGCAATGCCGCCAAAGCCGTTTGATCCTTAGCTTTCATTGCCGCTTTTATAGCGGCCATAATATCCTCTTGTAAACTCATCATTCCAGTGATTGTAATAAAGTGCGAAGATAGTAAAAGTCTTTAGTAGCAGCAACGGAATTTTGTTTCAATATTAGAAAAATTCAACCAGAAAGAAACCCGAAATGTTGTTATCTAAACACTTCGGGTTTAACCAAATTTAAAAACACTAAACTAAAATTTACTTTCAATCTACATTATCGTGCAAGAAGGAATTATTGCTTCGTAATTTGATGTCGTCATTGTCATCGGTTCCAATGGACATTCTTGAAGCATTGGTTTCGGAAGAATGGGGAGTCTCTTCCAAATTCACCCCTTGTCTTTTATATGCCGGTTCACGCTCAATTTCATCAATTTTGGACGTATTGAACTTATAATTGAAATCTTTCATTTTGCGCCGCCTTTCATCTGCTCTTTCTCTTAAAAGTTCTGAAATTGGGCTGTTGATTGGGTCAATATCCTCTTTTGCAATGGGCTCTTTGGCTTTGGCTTCAATGACCTTTTTTTCAAATACAATGTCTTCCTCCATTTTGGGTTCCTTTGTTTTTGCC
>DASWKU010000268.1:0-3912 GCA_036396455.1 Flavobacteriaceae bacterium | reverse complement strand
TCCGTTAACACCAACTATTTATGTGGATTATGATGACATTTAAATCCACTTGACGTTCTAAATAATGGATTCAATTTTTTTTATTATAGTTTCAGGAGCAATGCTTCTTGAAGCTTCCCTATAGTTTTCAGGATATTTATTGCCGTAAACCGAAGTCGGGATTCGAGGGAATTGTTTTCTGTCTGAAAGCAACATATAATCTTCAGGTTGATTGAACGGGGCAAAACCTGCATACGGATGTGTCACGCCCCAAATGGTCACCACTTTTACGCCCAACATGGCCGCAATATGTGCGTTGCCGGAATCCATGGAAAGCATGGCATTCAAATTTGAAATGAGATTTAATTCTTCTTCCAAAGTCAATTTTCCAGCCACATTAATTGTGTTCTGAAATTTATTTTCCAGTGCATTTAAAATCTCAATTTCATTTGTTCCCCCTCCAAACAAAACAACTTTATGGGTTTTTGAAAGTGCTTCGATAACTTGTCCCAATAAATCCAGAGGATACATTTTGCTTTCATGGGCCGCAAATGGTGCAACCCCAATCCATTTTTTGGTTTTATTGCCCGCTATTTTTGAAACATTTTGACTTAAGGATTCTTTCTTGGGAAATGTGGGATTTGATAAATCGACAGGAAATCCAAGTTGTGCAAATACATCGGCATACCGCTGATGCGTGGTTTTAAGTTGCCGGAATAGTTGCCCCGATACCAATGCTTTCTTTTCCGCTCTGCCTTTATCGATTTGAACGGCTTTTTTTCCTAATAAAAATAACTTTAGAAACCTACTTCTTAAAACCTGGTGCAAATCGGCAATGGCATCAATTTGAAGTGTTTTCAGTTCATTTGACAATCTGAAAAGCCCAAACAGGCCTTTATGCTTTTTATTGACCTCAGCTGCATAAACGGTGACATTTGGAATATTTTTGAAAAAGGGATAAAAAAATGCTCTGGTAAGAACCGTGATTTTTATATCTGGATGTTGCTGTGTCAAAGCTCTTAAAACAGGGACCGTCATGGCTACATCGCCCATGGCCGAAAGACGAATGACAAGGATGTGCTTAATTGGTTTTATTGGTATCAATTTTTAATGAAATCATAATTCATATAACACTTTCTTGGTCATTTCTTGGACATTCCAAAATTAAAAACACCTATAAAAATCAAGGGGTTACAAGTAGATTATTAACAATTCTTTGCTTTTGTTAACAAATTCTTGGACATTTCTTGGTCATTTCTTGGACATTAGAATTCATTTCTTTTCTTTTTCTTCTCAATTTCCTTCATCCCTATATTAATTGCTTCTGAAAGAACACTCATTTGCTTTATATAATTTTCTCCAATAATATAAGTTGCTGCCTGCCCTTCTCCTTCACGTTCAAGAGTTTTATCTAAAATAAATTTATCAACCCTCGCCCTAACTTGTCTTCTAGTTAATCTATCATTAAAAAGATTGACAATTTCTTTCATCTTTGCTTTTTCTTCTTTCCCTAAATATTGAACAATTGTACTTAATACTTGGTTGTCTTCTAACTCATGAAAACTATAATACTTCGCTTTTTCATCTGTAAATTCATAATAATCTTTTGACAAAATATAAAAAACTGCATTTGTTTTCCCTCTCTTCTCAATTAATTTTTTATCTAAAAGTTTTTCAACTTGTTCAAAATCCAAATCTTTTTTGGGAATACCTTTCTTTATTTTATTTAAGGTAATAACTTCTAACACAGATAGCTTTTGGTTTTCAGATAATTCTTTCTGTACCGAATCAATAAAAAGAGCAAACGCCCTATCTTTTATAACAGCAGATAATTTTAGTGTTACTTGAAAATAGTCAGATTTTGAATAATCAGGTTCTGATTTACCTTCTGACAATGTCTTATAAAAAATTTTATCAACCCCTTGTCCTGAACGTTCAACAATTCCTGTTTTTTGAAGTACCTCCGCCAATAATCTATTTCTAGGTGTGCTTGGGGTTTTTAATAAATTATCTAAAGTAACTCCTTTTGGAAACCCACCTGCATTGAGAATATCTAATCGTTGAGGAAATTGTTTAATTACTATTTCAGACGCAATCCTATAATCTCTATGAGTAATTGCATTATTAATAGATTCACGAATTACTTCTTCATTAAAATAAGGAACATTAAAAATATAGGCTCCTTCTTGTATTGGAAAACTGCCGTTCCTCAAATTAATTGTATTCCATAATTCGTCTATTAACTTAAAAAAAGGTTTAATAAAAACTATTCGATTATCAAACGGAATTTGATTCTCTAAATTTCTATACTCTAACATTATTGCAGACTGTGGCAGCATTTTCTTTATGACGTTCTCTTTTCCTAAAAGAATTAATGCAGCATTGGTTAACTTTCCATTTTGTAGTAAATCTAAATCAGAAAGCATTTGCTCTTCTAACTGATTCAAAAACATGGGGTTATTTTGTTTTATAGAATATTTTTCTTTAAGTATATTAATTGCATCTAAATCTAAATCGGAAATAGTCAAATTTTCGCATACTGATTTTGAAAAATCCGAGTCCTGTTCTTGCAAAATATCAAGATAAATCTCGTCTGACATTGGTTTTAATTCCTCACCAACTCTCATTAATGGAACGTCTTCGTATTTGAAAACTTTACCAATAGGTCTGGAAGGAACTTCAATAATTAATACACGCTTATTATCTTCATATAACTCATAAATCTTAGGTCGAATTCCTACATCCCTATATATATTTGCTTCAAGATCTCCTATTGAGCCTAAATTTTGATTTGTTCCAACAACTTTATGAGGATGAGTATCTGTCATACCTATAACCAAATATCCTCCCTTTTCGTTACAAAGTGCGGTTACATATCCTAAAATACACCTTCTTCTGTCTGATGGATTAGTTTTTTTTCCTCCGTTATAGGATACATTCCCACCTTCTCCTTTTTTGAATTCGACTTTGTCTTCAGACTCTTTAAGATTCTTTAATTCGTTAATAGTAATCATAGACAATTCTTTATAAACCCTTCTATTTCTGCCCTCTCAAAACAGGGTTAAGTTCATCATCGTTATACATTTTCATTTGCTTGTAAACCTTCATGTATTTGTTCCCGTTTTCAATGTCTTTAAGCAAGGTGTCTATGGCGGTGGATAGATCATCTCTTTGCTCCAACAGTATGTCAAGTTTTAATTGGCAAGCTTTTCTGTGGGTTTCAGAGGCATCCGTTCGTGTTGCTTCTTCGTTCATGTGATAAATCTTCAAGGCCAAAATGGACAATCTGTCTATCCCCCAGGCGGGACTTTCTGTATTTATGGTCGCATTTGGCTTTGGAATTACAGTTTTGTATTTATCCAAAAAATAGCTGTCAATGTATTCCACCATGTCCGTTCTGTCTTGGTTGGAAGCGTCTATCTGTCTTTTCAATTTTAAAGCTGCAACAGGGTCAATTTGTGGATCACGGATCATGTCTTCGTAATGCCATTGCACGGTATCGATCCAACATTTTCTGTACAATAGATGTTCAATAAGATTTGAATCTTTGTCATATGGATTCGTAAACGCCTGATCCACTGTATTTATAATATGATATTTTTCAATGACATCTTGAAAAATCCTGTTCGCCTTGCTTGTAAACATGATGTGGTAATTTAAAGTGCAAATATAGCTCTATTTTGTTAACTTTACTTTTGTAAAATCTACACCCTAGCTATGCAAATTCACGACTTATCGCTTCAAAACTCCATCTTAAACACCTTTGTTTCTGAAATAAGAGATGTAGAAATTCAAAAAGATAGTATGCGTTTTAGGCGCAATATTGAACGTATTGGTGAAATTTTAGGTTACGAAATGAGCAAGGTTTTAAATTATAAAAAATCAACCGTTAACACCCCTTTGGGCACTTGCGACATTCCATTGCTTAATAAT
>DASWKU010000267.1:0-2453 GCA_036396455.1 Flavobacteriaceae bacterium | reverse complement strand
TTATCCCTATCTTGGACCAACACACCATTTAAACAGGTTCTTACCGTGGTTTGAGGCAGTTCAACCTCATTTAAAACCAATAGAATACGATTCTTTTTGCCCTTTAAAATTCCCAAGGCATCATCAGAAAATGAAGGTGCAATGATCACTTCACAAAATAGACCATGAATCTCTTCGGCTGTACTTTTATCGACTTCGGTATTGCTTATTAAAATCCCACCAAAAGCTGAAACAGGATCTCCGGCCAAAGCGTCAACATAAGCTTGATGGATTGAAGGTCTTTGGGCAATTCCACAGGCATTATTATGTTTTAAAATGGCGAAGGTTGGAGCCTCGCCGTTAAATTCATTCATTAAATTCACCGCGGCATCAACATCCAAAAGATTGTTGTAACTCAACTCCTTACCATGAAGTTTTGTGAACATGGCATCAAAATTCCCGAAGAAGAACCCTTTTTGATGTGGATTTTCGCCATAGCGCAACACCTTTCCTTTGGTCTCACTTATTTTTAGAATTGCTTCTTCATGGTTTTTATTGAAGTAATTAAATATTGCGGTGTCATAATGAGAGGACACATTGAAGGCTTTAGAGGCAAAACGCTTTCTGTCCGCATCAGAAGTTACACCTTTCTTAGAGGTTAAAAGCCTCAAAAATTCACTATAATCTTCAACTGAAGACACACAAATTACATCAGCATAATTTTTGGCGGCAGCCCTAATTAAAGAAATGCCACCAATATCTATTTTTTCTATAATATCTTCATGGCTTGCTCCAGAAGATACCGTTTTTTCAAAAGGATATAAATCCACGATGACCAAATCTATTTGAGGGATATCAAAATCGACCAATTCTGCAACATCATTTTCGTTATGTTGTCGGTTTAAAATCCCTCCAAAAACTTTTGGATGCAAGGTTTTAACGCGACCGCCCAATATGGAAGGATAGGAGGTTACATCTTCAACCGGGATGACATTGATGCCTAAATCCTTGATGAATTTTTCAGTGCCTCCAGTTGAATAAAGCGTCACATTTTGATGGTGTAATTCCTTAACAATGGGCTCTAATCCGTCTTTGTTGAAAACAGAAATCAGTGCCGATTTAATGGTTTTTTCGTTGCTCATGATGTGGTTGTGTGATTTAAAATGCAAAAGTACATATTCTTAAAGAGATTTTAAGACAAGAAAAGCCTGTTTATTTAAGTTTTTTGTAACAAATAATTGTTAAAAACGTCCTATCTTTAAATTTGCAAAAAATCTCCTAAAATACGTGTTAGTTTACTTACGATTATTCAAAGAAAGTTTTTCATTTGCGCTCAATGCCTTACGAAATAACAAACTGCGCACATTTCTATCTCTTTTGGGCGTTACCATTGGTATATTCTCTATTATTGCGGTTTTGTCTGCGGTTGATTCTTTAGATAGAAACATTCAGGACAACTTGTCCGGACTGGACAAAAACACCATATACCTTACTAAATATTCGTTTGGACCAACTTCGGTACCTAGATGGCAGCGGGACCATTTTCCGCAGGTGGAATACACCGATTTTGAATACGTAAATAAGAGTGTGCCAAATATTGAAGCTTCGGCCTATGTGATTTTTGGTGGAAGCGAAACTATAAAATATGAAGCAGAAACTATTGCAGGCGTTGATGTTACTCCTGTTTCCGATGGCATCTATGAAGTTGAAGATTTTAAGGTAGAACGTGGCCGTTTTTATACAGAATCTGAATCGGTTTCAGGTGCCCCAGTTATTGTGATTGGATATTCCATTGCTGAAAATTTGTTTGGAAATTCTAACCCTATTGGTAAACAGATCCGGGTTTATGGCAGAAAGCTTACTGTAATTGGGGTTTTGAAAAAGTTTGGGGCCACCATATTTGATTCCCCTGACGAAAAGGCCTATGTGCCTGCAAATTTTGTAAGACGTTTTAGAAATGGAGGAGCAGATGGTATTCCAGGTGCCATAATTATTAAACCGAAAAAAGGTGTTGATATGGGTGCTTTTGAACAAGTATTGAAACAAAAGTATAGAAACTATAGAGGCCTTAAAGCCGGTGATCCCGATAATTTTTTCGTAAATAAGCTTTCTGGGATGACCGATGCCATTGATGGAATTATTGGTTTTATGAACACAGTAGGTTGGATTATTAGTGGTTTCTCACTTTTGGTTGGAGGTTTTGGAATTGCCAACATTATGTTTGTTAGCGTAAAAGAGCGAACCAATCTTATAGGAATACAAAAATCGTTGGGAGCAAAAAACAGGTTTATTATGTTTCAATTTTTGTTTGAGGCCATTGTTTTGGCGGTTATTGGTGGCGTAGTTGGTTTATTTTTGGTTTGGGTCACTGCCCTAATAGCTTCAAATTTTACTGGGGACTTTAATTTTATCCTCTCATTCTGGAACATGTTTTTAGGCTTTTCACTTTCTACTTTAATTGGATTGATTTCGGG
>DASWKU010000266.1:0-4931 GCA_036396455.1 Flavobacteriaceae bacterium | reverse complement strand
AATTTCTGCGGTTGATATTGTAAGCATTTTCCTTGAAAATAAAGCGTTTTTAAGGGTCTATATGATTAAAATATACACTTTATCGTAATTTTTATACACTTTATCGATGTTTTTTAAAATTAATTTTTATATTTGCCCTGTTGACACCATTAATTACTTTTTTAATTAACATATTAAAATCCCTTCTCTGACAAATAATGAAACATATTGAAATCCCATCTCTGACAAAAATTAAGCTTGCCTTATTATTTTTTCTAATCAATTTTATAGGTCATGCGCAAAGCGACATTCAGGTTGAAATTGTTGGCGGCTCTGTTGTATATGAATATGATATTATTTCAATTACTGCCGGAAATGCCATTTCATTTAGGATTACCAACACAGGCCAGAAATCAAAATGTGCCAATCTTAAAATTGAAGATATAACGTTGGATCCCTCTACGGGATTTACATTGGAACATGAAAGCCTTCCTAAAAATATAAAGCCAGAAGCATGTAGCAATGGTGATAAATATGTAGATTTTACAGTAACAAATGTAAGCGGTAATTGTACCACCTATACTGAGGTTACGATATTGATGAATGGTAATGATGGTGATTTCACATTTACATTTACTTTGAATGGTGCACCAGAAATAAATGTACTTGGAGGCTCGCCATTTGCTGATATTTTAAATGGGTCTACAACAACTTCTGCAACCAATGGCACTTATTTTGGAGTTGTGGACCAAGGGGCTTCGGTGACCAGAAACTATATTATTACAAGTACTGGAAGTTGTCCTTTGGATGTAACATCAATAACAAGCTCCTTAAGTGATTTTACCGTGATGTCTTATGTGTTATTGCCAGATTACAGCCCGACTACTTTGCCTGAGACCATCGATCCTGGGTCTTATATCATTTTTAGTGTTACATTTCTTGCTCCGGCATCCACCGGGACCTTCACCTCCACCATAAGTGTTTCAAATACCGATAATACCACATTTACATTTGATGTAAGTGCAGAAATATTCGATTTTAATATTCCTGGACCAGGAGGTATCACAGCAGACTTTAGGCTTTGGTTAAAATCAACTCGTGGAATTACAAAAGATGGAAGTTCAAAAGTATCTCAATGGAAGGATATTGGCACCAATGGCAAAGATGCCGTTCAACCTACTTCGGAAAACCAACCCACCTATTTAGACGACCCAGATTACAATATCAACTTTAATCCTGTCATAAAATTTGAAAACGATGGCGGCAGTTTAGAACAATATTTGTACAATGACGATAACGGATTTTACAGTCAGGACATGTTTATTGTCATGGTTCCGGATGCTACCATGACAACTGCTTCGTCGAGAAACACGATTTTCGCAGGCTTGTCATCAGGAAGTGCAGGAGATATGACAGGTATCGGTTTTGGAAACTATTCAAATGAATTTACCAATGAGGTGCTGTCCTATAATCAGGATGTCCCGCTTGGAGACAATTACAATGGTGAAGCTGAATTAAATTCAACCTATTCCAAAGCCGGAATCATTAATGTTAGAAACAATGCTTTTATGTTGCCTACCGGAGAAGACATTCTGTATAATTCCAATCAACTCACAACGTCTTCTGTTAATGACATTCCTTTTTTAAATGTAGGTTATAAAGAAATTCTTCCTCCTTTTACTGTTTTTGGAACCAAATATTGGATCGGTCGAAATTATGATACACAGGGGAGCTTAAACGGTCGAGTGGCAGAAATTTTCACTTTTGCCGAACGTGTGCCTGAAGCTGGAAGACAAAAAATAGAATCCTATTTAGCGATTAAATATGGCATTACATTGGGAACTTCAACTGAAGCCGAAAAGGATTATGTAAATTCTTTTGATACAACAATTTGGGACATTAGCACCAATTCAGGGTATAATTACCACGTTGCTGGAATAGGACGGGATTCGATTTCCGATTTAAACCAAAAACAGTCGAAAACCTTGAACATGGCCAATGAAGTGACCATTGGTCTTAATGGAATTTTCCCAACCAATAATGCCAATACTAACGAATTTAAAAAGGATGGCGATTTCTTGGTTTGGGGAAGCAACAATGCAGCATATTCCGGCACAAGTGCAAATACGGTTACAATAGCATCTGGAATAACTACCTCATTGACTCGGATTGACCGAAAATGGAAAATTGTGGAATCAACAGAAGATGTGGGTGGGGATGTGGAAGATGTGGATGTGTCCATTCCTTCTGATGCTTTTGGCAGTTTTTCATTGGGAAGTGACGAAGAATATGTTTTGATTGTTTCCGACAATGATAATTTTGCAAATACCGATATCATTGATGTCATTCCCTTAAAATCGGATGGAAGTGGTAATCTTCAAACTTGGTACGATTTTGACGGCACCAAATACTTTACCTTTGGTAAGGCATCCAAATTGGCGGAAGAACATTCCATAAACTTTGCCTCCGGTGATTATTTGGTTGGGGAATCTAGCCTTAATTTAAATATTAATGCGTTTACTGTTTCTGCCTGGGTAAAAAGTGCTTCGAGCGCCAATACTAGAACTATAATGGCAAAAGGCAGTAAGTTACAATTGAGACTGAACAGTGCCGATCAAGTTGAGGTTATGGTAGATGATGAGGTTACACCAAGGTTTACATCCATGATGCAGTTGAATGATGGGAAATGGCATCAAGTAACATTTGTTTACAATAGCGGTACCATATTTTTATATGTTGATGGGGTTTTGGACAAATCGGAATTAAATGTTGTGGCACCGTCTCCTAATTACAATCGGTTTTCTGTTGGTGCTTTATATATTGATAAAAACACTATTATCAATCCATTTTTGGGAGAGATAGATGAAGTTTATATATGGGATCAAGGTTTGACCGAAGACCAAATACGGTATCTTATGAACCAGGAAATTGAACCTTTTGATATTAGTGGAACAAATTATGTAAATGGTAAAATATTGCCACAAGCCGCAACCAGTAATGAAGTCGCTATTATAACATGGAGCAAACTTAAGGCCTATTATGACTTTAATTCTTATTATGGCTCAACCGTAGAAGGATTATCTGATGACGGAAATTTTTTGCGCTTAAAGTATTTGGATAAAGACAAATCGTTATTGGACAGTCAAACTATAGCGGTACCTTATATATCTGCCGCAAATGGTGATTGGGATGAGGAATCCACCTGGGTAAATGGGTCAGATAATATGTTGCCAAATGCATTGAGTTTGGATGGTGAAACTTATATTGATTGGAATATTGTTGAAACTTCTCATGATATTACTTCTGGAGACAGGGATATTACGGTTTTAGGGTTAAAGAACAATTCAGGTAAGATAACCATTGCCGACCCTAATGATTCCCAAGATGAAACCAATTCCGGTCAGGGCCTAACGATAACCCACTACCTAGAATTGGATGGCGTTATAGATTTGGTCGGGGAATCCCAATTGGTTCAAACCAAAGGAAGTGTTTTAGATGCCGACAGTGGAGGTTATATTGAAAGGGACCAACAAGGTACTGCCAATAGCTTTAACTATAATTATTGGTCGTCTTCAGTTGGCCCAATAGGAGGTAATTCATCTACACGGGGAACAGGTATTGCCAGTACCAATCCCAGCCATACCATTTCAGGTGTCTTGTTTGATGGAACGGTATCGTCTTCATACCAACCTATTAATTTCAGTTCATCAACTACCGCAGCTGATTCGAGTACGCCATCAAATCCCCGGACCATTAGTACGCGTTGGCTATATAAATATTATGGACCCACCAATGACTATAATTCATGGATAAAAATTAACGAAGTATCATCTTTGGCCGCCGGTGAAGGATTTACAATGAAAGGGACGTCCGGTCCGGCCAATATCCTATCCAGTTTCCAAAATTATGTGTTCAAAGGCCTTCCGAATAATGGAGATATCAGTTTGGCTTTAAATAAATCTTCTGGAGATGTTGACAGATTAATAGGAAATCCATATCCATGCGTTTTGGATGCCACAGAGTTTATTCTGGATAACCTGAGTATTGACGATGGTGGCACCAATACCAATGGGACCGTGTTTAATGGGGCTTTATATTTTTGGGATCATTTTGGTGAGAAAAATTCTCATGTTTCAAGAGATTATGTTGGAGGTTATGCAGTAAGAAACCTAACAGGCGGAGTTGCTGCCATAGCAAACGATACGCGCATTAATGCCACGTTGGAGACCGGTACAAAAGTCCCAGGATATTACATTCCGGTCAATCAAGGGTTTTTTGTCTCAACGGCATTGGATGGACAATATAATGATAATGGAGACCCAATAACTGTAGTTGATGGTGGAACCATTGTATTTAAGAATAGTCAACGTGCGTTTGTTACGGAAGCTGTAGACACACTTTCAACCTTCATGAGGACTTCTAAAGCTATGACGAGTAGTTCCAAAACAAAAAAGAGCAACCCTATCATTCGTTTAAAGTTCGACTCTCCAAAAGGCTACCATCGACAAATTGCAATTGGTTTAAACAAAAAAGCTTCCAATGGTTTTGATATTGGATATGATGCTTTTATAGCAGATATCAATGAAGAAGATATGTACTGGACCTTTGCTGGGAATAAGTTTGTAATTCAGGGTGTCAAAACTTTTGATAAAAACCAGAGATTTCCTCTGGAGTTAATTGTTAAGGAAGCCGGGGGAATAAAAATTGGATTGGATGGGTTTGAAAACATAGACCCAAATCTTGGCCTCTATATTAAAGACAACGTTACTGGCCAAACCTATCAAATAAATGAAAAACCATTTAAAACGTATCTGGACGCGGGTGTTTATAGCGACAGATTCAGTCTTGTCTTTCAGCCGTCCCAACGTAGACTGTTATCAGTTGAGGATTCTAATTTGGCCAACAGTTTTTCAGTCTATTATAATTCAAAAGCTTCAGAATTGAATGTTTTG
>DASWKU010000265.1:0-2631 GCA_036396455.1 Flavobacteriaceae bacterium | reverse complement strand
ATTATTATCTAGTAGTAACTGGGAGTCACCTACTAAAAAAACACGGATACACCATTAATGAAATAAAAAAAGACGGATTTAGAATATTCAAAAAATTCAAGATGTTTTATGAAAATGAAGACGATTCTTCAGCTGCAATGACGATGGCTTTTGGAAGAGCTATTTTTAATTTAACAAAAATAATCAATTCACTAAAACCCGATATCATTTTTTCAGGTTTTGACATAGGCGGAAATTTCGCTGCGGCAATAATTGGTGCGCATATGAACATTCATGTGGCACATTTAGAGGCGGGCGAGGTAACTGGAACTATTGATGAACCAATAAGACACTCAACTTCCAAATTTGCACATATTCATTTTACGACCAATAAGGAAGCTGCAAAAAGATTAGTCATGATGGGAGAAGATCCTAAGAACATATTTGTGGTTGGGAACCCAGCTTTGGATGCGATAAAATCGGCTCAGGTTATTCCTAAAGTCGAATTGGAAAAAGAGTTTAAGCTTGATTTAAAAAAGCCATTCGTACTAATTGTCCAGCACACCGTGACCACAGAGATAGACAAGGTCGGCAAATATTTTTCGGAAACCATTTCCGCATTAAAAGATCTTGATATCCAGTACATAATGGTTTCAGGAAATAATGATGCGGGGTATCTAAAAATTAAAAAAATCACCAAAGATTCCAAATTAAGACACTACGAAAATCTTTCATTCATAAAATACATCAGTCTTCTTCGTAGTTGCTCTGTTATTGTAGGCAATTCCAGTAGTGGCATTATGGAAGCCCCCTTTTTACGAATACCTACCGTTAACATTGGAACTCGACAGCAAGGAAGAAGCAATACTAAAAGTATCATAAATGTTGGCTACGATAGAAAAGAGATTATGAAGGCAATAAACAAGGCAATTTACGACAAAAAATTCCTTTCTGCAGTAAAAAAACGACAGAGTCCGTACGGAGATGGTAATGCTGCAAAAAAGATAGTACACATTTTAGAAAGGTTGGATTTTAAAAAAATACAAATTCAGAAAAAATTGGCATACTAAAATTGCTTTTTTGCAATCATGAAGATATGATGTGTATGACAAATTATTGAAGGTATTTTCAAAGAAATTCTCATACTTTTAGTTAATTGCATAACAAATTTTAGATAGCCACCAGCCATATGTCGTTTGTTGGATAAAGTACTGATAACCGGCTCATCAGGATTCATCGGGACACAGATTGTAAAAAAATTACCAGCGTCACAAACCATAACAGATTCCGATAATGGACGCATTGATTTCCAACAAAGAGAACAGGTAATGAGACTTGACCGTGCAGATACGGTCATTCATCTGGCTGGAAAGACACCACAAGAAGAGTTAGAGTGGAGTGAGTATTTTGAGAACAACATATCTGGAACTCTCAATGTTTTGGAATATTGTATTCAAAAAAAGGCAAAAAGGCTGATTTATGTTAGCAGCTACGTTTATGGCAACCCAAAATATTGCCCAATTGACGAAAATCATCCAGTAAATCCCCACAACGCATACACCGAAAGTAAATACCTAGGAGAGAGACTATGTCAGTTTTATTGCAACAGGTCGGATCTAAATGTAACCATATTGAGGCCGTTTAACATCTTTGGAAAATCCATGCGGGATGGATTTTTGATAGCCAACCTGATCAATTCAGCAAAAACTGGGCAAAAAACTACCATCGTAAACAAAAACAGTAAAAGGGATTTTTTGTATATCGATGATTTTGTGGATCTGATTTTGAAAATCAAAGATTACAACTCTAAATGTGATATTTTTAACGTCGGTTCAGGAGTATCGTACTCTTTTGAAGACATTATAAATAAAATTGAGAAAATCACATCAAGGAAAATAAATGTAGATTATAGCGAAAACAAGGAGAGTTTCATCAACGAGATAACAGTTGATATATCCAAAATCAAAGACAAGATCGGTTGGCAGCCCAAAGTATCATTTGATGAGGGACTGCGCAAAACCTTAGAATAATTCATGATTTGAGTAGCTTCTCGTATAAATTGAGATAAAGCTGCCCTACATTTGACCAGTCATATTTTTGAACTTCGTCATACGCAGATTTGGCAATACCCTCTCGTTTATCCTTATCATTTAACATATTCATAATCTCTTTGAGTAGTTCATTTGAATTTCCTGACTCGATCAGCATTCCAGTTTTATTATGAATTAGTAGTTCTTTATTTCCGCCAATGTTTGTAGCAATTACTGGCGTTTCACATGCCATAGATTCAAGCAATGTAGCACTAATTCCTTCTGCAAACGACGGCTGGATTAGCAAAGTGGAGCCCCTAATCAGTGGAATTGTTTTTTCTTTAGGCTGGTATCCTAAAAAGTGAACATTCTCAGTATTTTTAGCACACTCCATTACGGCGCTTTCCTCCGGCCCACTGCCAATTATTATTAAATGAGCGTCCTTTGGGAGATTTTTTGCCATTTCCAAAATAGTAAGTATTCCTTTTTCCTTTGATAGCCTTCCAGCAAAAATTATTTGATTCTCATATCTTGTATCAGAACCAGAAGGCAGTGAGCTAATATCAATTGCATTAGGAATAAGAAATACTTTGGCGCCTAATTTGCTATAATGGTCATAGGC
>DASWKU010000264.1:0-13024 GCA_036396455.1 Flavobacteriaceae bacterium | reverse complement strand
CAAAAAGACCTCCTACAAATTATCCAACTGGTTATCGGTTTTATTATCGCTAATCGTCCAAAAGAAGCCCACAAAAAAGAACTGGTCCGCCGCAGGTTGTAACGCCCGTCTTGAGAAATTGCCGTTCATGTCAGGAGTATTGGCATATTGATACCCATTAATGTTTTTAAAGCCCAATGCGTTATTTACGGAGAAATACAGGATTTTTTGTTGGCTGATCAAATACGCCCAATTGAAGCTAATGCTGTTATAAGGTTTCGTTTTTTCACTTAAAAAAACATTGGTATTGGGATCGGTATAAGGTCGTCCCGAAGCAAAGGTATAGCTAAAACCCACTTGGCTTTTCCAATCGTCAATCCAATATTTGGCCACAGCCGAAAAATTATGGGCATTGGCAAAATTGGGTGTTGCCTGTTCCGGAAAATTTTGATAGTTCCGTTTGGTATCCAGATAGGAATAACTCAACCAATAATCGGTGTTTTTGATGCTTTTGTTATCTCTCCAAAATAGGTCGAGTCCTTGGGCATAACCATGTCCAGAATTGGAATACTGACTGTCAAATTCCGGAAATTCGGTATCGTATTTTAAAAGGTTGCCATATTCCTTTCGGTACACTTCAGCCCTAAAAATGCGATGGTCCTTCACATATTGGTAGTTCAAAATATAGTGTGCTGTATTTTGTGCTTGTATATCATTGTCAAACTTCAAATACGTATTTGGCACATTTTGATAGAAATTGCCATAAGCCAAAGAAAGCTGCCCGTTTTTTGAAGTTTTATAAGCAATTGAAGTTCTTGGCACTAATTTGAATTCATCCGACAGATTGTAATAATCGCCACGCCAACCCATTTTCAAAGCCAAGGATTTGCTAAAAATGACATCGGTTTCCGCAAAAACAGCACTATTGTTATTGGTAAAATCATAGGTTTCATTGACATTATCATCAAGATAATGCTCTTCAAAATCCGTTATAAAATGTTCAGCTCCAAAACTCAATTTGAATCGGCTACTGAAACGCTTTTTAAATTTCAGCTTTAGATGTGCCGAATTTTCCTCATCCTTGATCCCGAAATCGGTAAGCTTAATCTTGGTGTTGGCTATGGTATAACTCAACCCGGTTTCAATGGCCCAATCGTTTTGCAACAATCCACAATAAGAGGTATTGGTATAAAAATTACCATTGTTCAATTTAATATAAAACCCCTCCGGATTATTGATGTCTTCCTGGGTGAGCTCAAATGAGGTTTTATCAAATGCGGCGTACCATTTTAACAAACCGTTTTCAAACTTTTGCCTAAAAACGGCTTCACCCTGGGCTGCACGAAACGGTTTTTCCCAATCGTTCCTATCAGGAAATACTGCAATATAAGGTGCCAAATTAAAATAAGAGGTATTTAAACTCAAAGAGGAATTCTCCCATTTTTCGGTATGGCCCAACATCCCTCCCACACTCATGATGCCAATATCCGTTTTTTCCTGGTCGGGTTCGTCGATGGTATTTAAGAGCAAGACACTAGACAAGGCGTTGCCATATTCGGCAGAATAGCCACCTGTTGAAAAGGTAATCCCATCAAATAGAAATGGCGAATAACGACCTCGGGTTGGCGCATTATTGGTGGTGGGTGAGTAAGGCGTAAACACGCGAATGCCGTCAATAAAAATCTGGGTTTCCTCGGCATCACCTCCACGTACAAACAACCGGCCATCTTCAGCAACGGTTGTGGTTCCCGGTAAGGTTTGTAAAGCGCCCACAAAATCACCCAATGCGCTAGCGGTTGTAACCACATCCAATGGCTTTAAAACCGAGACCTTGCTGTTATCGTTGGCTTCAAAAGTTCCTGCTGAAATGACTACGGCATCCAAAGCGTCCACATTGTCACGTAATTTTATTTGTAAAGCTTTTAAGGTGGATACATCTCCTTCAATTTGTCTGGTTTCATAAGACAAATAGGAAACAATCAGCTTTTGAGTTCCGGTTTCATCCGTTGAAAACGAAAATAATCCAGTTTCGTCTGTGGTTGCTCCGTCATAAGTGCCTTCCAGATACACATTGGCCCCTACAATGGGTTGCCCTTTGGTATCAGTAACTGTTCCGTTGATGGTGTGTTGCGCCACAGAAATAAGGGTTGAAAAACAGAATACATAGGGTATTAATTTTTTCATGGTCAGTTTATATTTTGATGTTCGTTTTAATTGATGGGACAAAGTTGTGGACGAAAAACAGCATTATAAATTCTTATTGCCCGAATTGTAAAATATGAATACCGAATTGTATATTTTTGAAAGATTACACCATAATGACTATGATGCTTACAAAAACTGAAAAACAATTCTGCCTTAGCACGATTTTATTGTTCTTGGAACTTAAAATTTAAGGGCTAAAATGTAACAATTTAGAACAGAAAGCTACTTACAAACAACTAACTGCCAAGATTTGACTAAGGAACTCGAACATAATTTTGTTGAATTGCTGGAACAGCACCAAAACATTGTACATAAGGTTTGTAGATTATATACCAATAACCAAGACGCACACAATGATTTGTTTCAGGAAGTTACCATACAACTGTGGAAAGCATACCCGAAGTTTAGGGGAGAATCTAAATTTAGCACTTGGATGTACCGTGTAAGTTTAAATACAGCCATTACACTATATAGAAAGTCCAAAAGAACCATTGATACTCAAGATTTTGATGCCTTTCAGTTTAAAATAACTTCTGAATCGTATGACGACACCGAAGAGCAACAATTAAAATTATTGTACAATGCTGTGCATCAGTTAAATGACATTGAAAAAGCATTGGTGTTTTTATATCTTGAGGATAAAAATTACAATGAAATAAGCGATACCTTGGGAATTTCTGAAGTAAATGCCAGAGTGAAAATGAACAGGATAAAAACAAAATTAAAAACGATATTAAATCCGTAAGATTATGGATGAACTAGAGATATTAAAAAAAGACTGGAAGAAAGACGATTCCAGATATCCTAAACTGTCTTATGATGATATTTATGCGATGATCCTTAAAAAATCATCCTCTATCGTGAAATGGATATTCATTATCAGTATTCTGGAATTTGTGTTCTGGGCCGTGATTTCCTTTGCCCTAAAGGATGCCGATTTCAATAAAAAGTTCGAATCGTATAATGCCCAAAACATCATGATCCCATTTATGGTTTTGGGATATCTTATTTTGGCCTATTTCTTCTATAAATTCTTTATGAACTACCGAACCATCTCTGTTACTGACAATGCAAAACGTTTAATGGAAAACATATTGAAAACGAGACGCACCGTGAAACAGTATGTGGCTTTCAATTTGATCTATTTGGTAGTTTCGGCTTTTTTGGTTTTAGGAATAGAGTTTAACAGGGACGAAACCATGATTGCCACCATCAATAAAGCTGCTGCCGATGGCGAACTGTTCAAGTTTTATGCCTTGACCATATTGGCCACCACCTTAGTTTTAGCTATTTTAATTGGGCTTTTCTTGGTTTTCTATTATCTCATTTATGGCCTTCTGCTCAAACGTCTAAATTCCAATTATAAGGAACTTAAAAAGTTGGAAGTATAGATTGGGGATTATGTACGTTTTCATATATTTGATGGTCTTAAATGAAAACCTACGTTATGAAAGCTACATTTTGTTTTACATTGGTTGCATTCCTCGCTTTGTTTAGCTGCTCCTCCAACAATAATCCCGTCGATCAAGAACCCGTAAGTCAAGAATTATATTTTCCACCACAAAATTCCAATACTTGGGAATCTGTTTCAATATCTGAATTAGGCTGGAATGAAAGTCAACTTCAACCGCTATTGGATTATTTGGAAACCAAAAACACCAAAGGGTTTATGATGCTTTATAACGGGAGAATAGTTGTGGAAAGTTATTTCAATGGCCATAATGCGACATCACCTTGGTATTGGGCAAGTGCCGGAAAAGTATTGACCTCAACGGTTTCTGGAATTGCCCAAGAAGAAGGCTTGATAGATATTAATTCCAAAGTCTCCGATTATTTGGGAACAGCTTGGACCAGTGCACCTTTGGACAAGGAAAACTTGATTACCTGTAAAAATTTATTGTCCATGAACTCTGGTTTGGATGATAGTTTTGGTGATGATGTTTCACCGGCGAACCTTCAATACATAGCTGATGCCGGAACACGTTGGGCGTATCACAATGTTTATGTGAAAATGCAGGACGTTATATCACAGGCCAGTAACCAAACATGGAACACCTATTTTAATACCAAACTGAGAGATAAAATTGGAATGTCTGGTGATTGGTACAATTTAGGTGATCTAAGTGTCTATTTTAGCGATACCAGAAGTATGGCCCGGTTTGGCTTGCTCATTTACGCCAATGGAAAATGGGAAAACACCCAAATCGTGCCTGAAGCATTCTTAAATGAAGCCACCAATACCTCGCAAGACATAAACGAAGCCTATGGTTATTTGTGGTGGCTGAACGGGAAATCCAGCTTTCATTTACCACAGTCCCAATTAGAATTTCCAGGAACATTGATTCCAAATGCACCGTCTGATATGTACGCTGCCTTGGGAAAAAACGACCAAAAAATTTATATTGTTCCCAGTAAAAAATTAGTGGTCATCAGAATGGGAGACGTTGCAAATCCTGATAATCCCACCTTTGCGCTTTCTGGTTTTGACAATGAACTTTGGGAAAAAATTAATGCACTCATGAATTAGGACCTTTCCTCAAAAGGTAAAATGATGTCTTTCTCAATATAATTTTTCAATCCATTAAGAAGGAGTGCCCAACAAAATGATGCAGTTCTAAAATGGTTATTGCTATTGGGCCAATTAATATGGCTGAATTTAACCAATGTACCATTGCCAGTTTCCTCTAAATCAAAACCAAAAGTTGTTTCACCCCAATCCAAATCACTTTTTGTCATTGAAATATGAAACGATTCATATTCAATACATTTGCTGACTTTTCCGTACCAATCGTATTCCGACGTAAAAAACAGATTGTATTCTGAACCCAATTCTGGTTTTCCAGAACATTTTAAAGTCCACCAATTATTTAAGTGTTCTGGCAAGCTCACCGCTTTAAACACTTCTTTTTTTGTACTTTCAATAACCAGATTATGTAAAATGTTGTATCGCATTATTCTTTAATTATAATGTTTAGGTAATTTTCTCATTTTTGAGGCCTGTTCATAAACGTAAGCCCATTGTAACAGTAATTTCTCCTGTAGCGGTTTGCCAATAAAAGTCAACCCCTTTGGAACCCCTTTTTCGGTATAACCCATAGGCACCGTAATGGCAGGATATTCAGCAACTGCTGCATAACCGGCATGGTAATTATTGATGGATAATATCCCATCCAATTGGTTTGTATCCATAGGCGTATCAAAAAACAACTTACCGGTGGTTTTAAGTTTGGTTTTAATGGCATTAAATTCTTCATCTGTTGCCGAATCAGCAACAATACCTTCAAATAATTTTTGGCCATAAGGCATCCTGTTTATGGAGTCTTTTTTATTGAAATCAATCACATCCTGTACTGATGTAACGAGCAGTGTATGGTCTCCCCAAGTGGACAGATAGGTTGGCAAATCCTTTTTCATATCAAGATTTAACAGTCTTTCAAAGTCTGGCAATTCTACTTTTTTCCCTTCAATTTCAACAATTTCAGCTCCCTGTTGTTTCAAAACTTTAATGGCATTACTATAAAGTGTGTCTTGCATCAGACGTTTAATGGCACCAAATCGTTTTCCTTTTAAGCTACTTTCCTTAAGGCCATCAGAATAAAATCCCGGTTTCCACATAGCCTTAATGGATTTACTGTCAGTTTTATCCTCAGCAAACATGGCATCCAACATAATGGCATTATCTACCACGTTTTTGGTCATGGGTCCGGGCGTATCCAAAGTTGAGGAAATCGGTACGATTCCACTTCTGCTCAACAAGCCAATTGTAGGTTTAAGACCCACGACAGAATTTTGGCTTGAAGGCGATAAGATTGAACCGGACGTTTCACTTCCCACGGCTGCCACACAAAAATTGGATGCCACAGCTACTCCACTTCCCGAACTTGAGCCACCGGTATCCATTATGCGTTTGCCATAAGGATTTAAGGTTTGACCCCCAATGGCACTATAACCGCTGGGGCAATCCCCACAAAAATAGTAGGCCCATTCGCTTAAATTGGTCTTGCCCAAAATTAATGCGCCCTTATCTTTTAGTTGTTTCACTATAAAAGCATCCTCTGTGTGATTATTTTGAAGGGCCGCAGCACCGGCTGTGGTTGGCATTCCCGAAGTATTGATATTATCCTTTAACAAAATTGGCATTCCAAACAAAGATGGTTTCAGCATTTTATTCCTAAGTTCCATATCTTTTTGTTTTGCCTCTTCAATGATATTTGAATTTAGTGCTATTACAGAATTTAATGAAAGCTCATTTGCTCTATCAAATTTTCTGATACGGTATAAATAGAACTTTACCAAATTTTCATAGGAAAGTTTGCCTTCCCGAATATGCTTTTGGAGTGCCGGAATATCCTGTTCAAGAATCAAAGGTTTTAAACTTTTATAAGTGTCCTCGGAAAAACCTTCCAAATCTTTGTTGAACGGTGCCCAAAGATCATTAACATTAATATATTTGGAATCCAGGACCTTAAATTCCCTAAAGTCTTTGGTAGAAATGGCACTGGAGTCTGTCGACGTTGCTTTTACCCCTTCTTTTACTGTTTCAGAATTTTTGCAGGAAAGGAGAATTAAAAAAGAAAGAATGAACAGGTATGATTTCATGGTCAGTATTTTTACTAAAAATACTAAATTTTAGGACACCTTGAAGAGATCCCTGCTTTCACAGGAATTTATCACTTAAAGAATGAATCTACAAACTCATGTTTATTGAACACCTTTAAATCTTCAATTTTTTCGCCAACGCCAATATATTTTACAGTTCTATTTAGTTTTGCGATTGTAACCCATTAAGTTTTATTAATTTTGGCTATACTAAATCAGTTCCATGAATCGAACCCTATTTTTCATTTGTTACTTCATTTCAATTTACACTTATAGTCAAAACCATCAGCTTATTGACACTACCGATTTTGAGCAGCGTGAAAGTTTAATTAAATCCTATGAAAAAAAATACGAAACATTTAATAAGCAAATAAACAGTTCTTACAAAGGAAAAATGCGCAAAGAAGTTTCAAAATTTTATGAGGTGTCCCAAACCAATGTTTTGCAACTTATAGAAAACAAAAAATTGCTTTTTGACCATCGTTTTCAAAATTATGTGGATAGCCTGTATTCCATTTTAAAGTCCAAAAATATCCTTTTAACAAATGAAACCATAAATCTTTATGTCGCCAAAGACCCTTCGCCAAATGCCATCAGTATTGGTGACGGTACCATCTTTCTCAATATAGGATTGTTCAATCTACTTGAAAATGAATACCAATTGCAATCAGTAATCGCACATGAAGTGGGGCATTTGATACTTGAACACTCCAAAAAAAATATTGAAAAAAAAGCCAATTTAAACAGTACGGTTTTATCAAGAAACTCATATACTACCAGATCTATTAACAAAGAAAAATACAATAAAGGGACCAGGTCTTTTGAATTGCTTAAAGACATGCTGTATACCGATGGCGAGGAAAGAAGACAGCAAGAAATTGAAGCTGACTCCATTGGATATCTTATTTACAAAAGCACAGGAGCACCAAATACAGAATTTATAAAAGCGTTAACAACCCTTAAACTGTTTGATTCTGTTCCAGCTATTGTCTTGGACTCCACAATCTATAAAAAGATGTTTGATCTTCCTGAACAAGCCTTTAACGAATCGTGGTTGAAGCGTGAGAATTTTGAAAATTATAATTATGCGCTTTATAAAGAAAAGATCAGTACCGATTCTTTAAAGGACCATCCTGAAATTGATGAGCGCATAAGATTCCTCGAAGCCAAATTTCCAGAATTAAACCAGCAAACAAATATAGATTTTAAAGCGGATAACAGGTTTGACCATTTAAAGCAAATTGTTGATCAATCGTATGTTGAAAACCTCTATTATGTAAATGAATACGGGTTAAGTATTTATTTAATATTGAATCGTTTAGAAAATAATTATGATGATAATTATTTAAAAAAATGGCTTGGAATAAACTTTGAAGGCCTTTATGATGCAAAGAAAAAATATCAACTTAACAGATATGTTGACAGGCTGGTCCCAAATGAACAAAGTGAAAGCTACCAAAAATTTTTAAATTTTATATGGAATTTAAATTTAACCGAAATTGGGACCATTGCCAATCATTACAAAACCCCTTAATTTAAATTAAGGCGTTCTAACCTTATCTCATCAAATTCCGCATTTTTATTAAATTCCCGCAACAAAATATAGCCCTCCTTTGCGATATATGGGTATATATAATTGTCATCAGAAGACATAGGTATTTTTTCGTGGTTTAATTTGCCATCAACAATTGAAACAATACCTAAGACCCAATTTTTCTCTTTCGTTTCAGAATCTTTCTGGTAATCTTTATAGAAGAAAACGGCATCTTTTTCATCATTCAAGTATTGCGAGAATAAAAAATCGGAAGCGGAAAATTTGGACAAGTCTTTCTCAATGGTATTAGCAGAAATTAGATTAAAATCTTTATCAAATTCAAGCAAAACAAAATCGGTTGTTTTAACCATGGGTCCAACTAAAATATTAGTCCCAATTTTAAGCTTTTCAGATAGCACCAAAATTCGTTCATCCTTAAAAACAAAGTAAGATTTTACCAAAAGGCGATAACCGGATTCTACCTTCCCCTTTTTATTGATCTCTATAAACGCATTGGCTTCTTCCCATAAAAAATACTTTTTGAACAATTCTTGTCCATCGGCATCCAAAACAATCTTAAAAAATCCTGCTGAATTTTGGTAATCATAACCAGATACCTTATATGGACTTATTTTTCCCATAATAATTGTTTTTTCTGCAATTTTTTTTATTGTATACGAATGGCTGTATTCAGAATTGTCATCCTCAAGTAAATAATCAAAATTCAATTTTCCAGTTTTTGTATCAATCTGCTGTAATTTTGTATTGCTATTTTTAAAGTCATTGGTAGTATAGGAAAAATAAAGAACATCGGAGTCATAAGACACTAGGTTATATTCCGATTTCCCATTCTCTTTTCCAAAATCATATTCCCAAAGTTTTTCTTGCTTTATATTATAAAATTGAATCGTTGAAGGATTTTCTTTGACCATCTTTTTCTTTATGTTGACAACCATAAATCCATCATTGACTCCTATTGGTACATTGACAAATTTCTTATTTCGTTCAGATTTCTTTAAGTTATTGTCATCCCTAACGCCTTTATGAAGTATGTTATCACTTATAAAAAAAGAATCAGAAATTAAATTCTTGTCAAGATCCAATAATCTAGTGGATGTAAACATAATGGTCCCCGTTAAATTCCCATATCGCTTTGTAAGCACTAAATTGTTATTTATTTTTTCAGGTGAATAGTATCTTGACATGATACCTTTATAAGTGACATCGATAAACTCTCCATTTGCAACCTTATTTAGGTTTTTATCCAATATCACGTATTCAAATTTCTCCTCACTTTCATTCAACTTATCAAGTTTAAACAAAGAAAAATAGCCGTAGACATTTTGGTCTTGTTCGAAAATTGGGGCAAACATCTCCATTTCACCTGAAGCTAAACTCGCTAAATTGGAGATTTGGGCTTCTATTGATAAGGTAAACAACAAAAGACCAAAAAGAATCCGTTTTTTCATATAATAAAATTCTATTTAAAAAACGAATCTACAAATTCATATTTATTGAACACCTGTAAATCTTCAATTTTTTCGCCAACGCCAATATATTTTACGGGAATTTGAAATTGATCGGAAATGCCAATGACAACACCTCCTTTTGCGGTGCCATCCAATTTGGTTACCGCCAATGAGGTGACTTCGGTTGCTGCGGTAAATTGTTTGGCCTGCTCAAATGCATTTTGTCCTGTAGAGCCATCCAAAATCAACAGCACATCATGAGGTGCACCATCTACAACCTTTTGCATGACGCGTTTTACTTTGGTCAATTCGTTCATCAAATTCACCTTATTGTGCAAACGTCCCGCTGTATCAATAATGACCACATCGGCATCGGTGGTTACGGCACTTTGCAAGGTATCGAAAGCCACAGAGGCAGGATCACTTCCCATGGATTGTTTTACAATAGGCACGTCAACACGTTCAGCCCAAATTTGAAGCTGGTCAATAGCCGCAGCCCTAAAGGTATCGGCAGCGCCAAGAACGACTTTCAAGCCTTGCTTTTTAAACTGATAGGCCAATTTTCCAATCGTTGTGGTTTTCCCAACACCGTTTACTCCAACCACCATAATGACATAAGGTTTTTGGGTTTTTGGAATTGTGAATTCCACGGCTTCACCCGAATTGGTTTCGGATAACAACCCAGCGATTTCTTCTCTTAAAATCACATTGAGTTCTGAAGTTCCCAAATATTTATCCTTTGAAACACGCGCTTCAATGCGTTCAATAATTTTTAAGGTCGTATTCACGCCAACATCACTGGATACCAGAACTTCTTCAAGATTGTCCAGGACGTCATCATCCACTTTGGATTTGCCTGCAACGGCTTTGTTCAGTTTGGAAAAAAAGGAGGTTTTGGTCTTTTCCAAGCCTTTGTCCAAGGTCTCCTTTTTATCTGAAGAAAATATGTTTTTAAAAAAACTCATTTTATAGTGTTTGTAGTCTTGAATCCTTCAAAATTCCTGCCCAAAAATTAAACTGTCAATAGGTCAGGTTTGGGTTCAAATATAGACATAAAAAAACTGCTTTCAAATGAAAGCAGTTGTATTAAAATAATGAAATACACTATTATTTTTTGCCTAAGAAATCATTCACAAACTCTGGAGCCATGATGGACTCAACAAACGTATAGGCACCAGTTTTTGGTGATTTTACCATTTTAATCGCTTTGGTCAAACGTTTTGATCCGGTTTGTAATGATGCTACTGCTTTCTTTGCCATGACTCAATTAGTTTTTGTATTTGAGATTTTCTATATAAAAATCGCTATTATTTAATTTCTTTATGAACGGTCATACGCTTTAAGATCGGATTGAATTTTTTAATCTCCATGCGCTCTGGCGTATTCTTTTTATTTTTTGTGGTAATGTAACGGGAAGTCCCCGGCATACCGGATTCTTTGTGTTCTGTACATTCCAATATCACTTGAATTCTATTTCCCTTTTTTGCCATGATACGTGTCTTTAACTCGTGATGCTATTATTTTATAAATCCTTTGGCCCTTGCTTCTTTCAATACCGCAGAAATACCATTTTTATTGATGGTTTTTAAGGTTGAAGTCGCCACTTTTAAAGTTATCCATTTATCTTCTTCAGGAATGTAAAAACGTTTTTTGATCAAATTGGCATCAAATTTACGTTTTGTTTTGTTCATAGCGTGGGACACGTTGTTCCCAACCATGGCCTTTTTTCCAGTAAGTTCACAAACTCTTGACATTCTTTCTAACTTTAAATACGTTATTTTAAACAGGCTGCAAATTTAGTAAAACTTTACAATATCGACAAACTAATATTGTTACTTTTTTAAAATTTCTTTTTGAAGCATTTCAAAGGCTTTGTTAACGGCTTTATGAATGACTTTGGTACGATGGTTACCAAGATTGAATTTTTCGGAATATACTCCAGTTTTTGTAGCGATGGCAATAAAAACGGTTCCCACTTCGGCATCGGCATCCCCTTTTGTTGGCCCCGCATTTCCGGTGGTTGCGATGGCATAATCTGTTTGGAACAATTGCAGTACATTGCTTGCCATGGCTTCCGCTACTTCTGCACTGATTACTGAATGTGTTTTTATCAAATCTTCAGGAATATGCAAGACATCAATTTTTGATTGCGTTGCGTAGCTCACAATGCTGCCTTTAAAATAATTGGACGCACCGGCGATGGCGGTCAAGGATTCAGCAATTTTTCCTCCCGTACAGCTTTCAGCCGTTGCCAATGTTTTTCCCAGAAGGTTCAATTGTTTGCCTATAACAGCTTCCAACGACTCATCTTCTTCATAACCCACAAAAATATCTGCAATCTGGGGCAAGAGTAAATCAACCTGTTTTTGCATTTCATCATCAATGGTTGTTTTATCAATTCCCTTAGCAGACAAACGCAACCTCACTTTTCCCAAACTTGGCAAATACGCCAGCTTGATAAAACTTGGAAGTGCATCTTCCCAAGCTTCAATCCTTGCTGCCAAACTGCTTTCACCCAAACCATAAGTGAGAATGGTTTTATGAAGGATATAAGGAAATTTAAAAATCTTTTGAAGTTTAGGAATAAGCTGATTGGTAACCAATGCTTTCATTTCAAATGGAACTCCAGGAAGGGAAATAAACACCTTTCCATGTTTTTCGAGCCACATACCAGGGGCACTACCAACTTCATTCATCAATACCTGTGCTTTTGAAGGCACCAAAGCCTGATCTAAATTAACTTGGGTTGGTGTTTGGTTGATATATTGTTTCCATAACTTATGAATATTCTCGGTTACGGCCTCATTTCTAACCAAGGTATCCTCAAAATATTCTGCAATGGTTTTCTTGGTGATATCATCCTTTGTTGGCCCTAAACCACCTGTAATAATAATAAAATCTGCATGTCCTTCAGCCTCTTTTATGGCATTAAGGATATGGGACTTATCATCTTGAATAGAAGTGATTTGATAAACAGAAACACCAATTTTATTAAGTTCTTTGGCAATAAACGCCGAATTGGTGTCAATGACTTGACCAATGAGGATCTCATCACCTATCGTGATAATTTCAGCTTGCATTATAACCCGAAATCAGATTTAATTTCGGTTGTGGCCAGTTCTATTGCAGATAAAACAATCTGAAGTTGTTCTGAAACGTCCTCGTCTTTTTTTTCAAATTTTCCCCAGTCCTGAACTACAATAAGATCTTGAAGCACACCAAGTTCAAATAAATCGAT
>DASWKU010000263.1:0-9029 GCA_036396455.1 Flavobacteriaceae bacterium | reverse complement strand
TTAGGGTGGCCATGGCGACGGGGCCCACCCCTTACCATTCCGAACAGGGAAGTTAAGCCCGTCAGCGCCGATGGTACTGCTACGGTGGGAGAGTAGGCCGCCGCCTTTTTTGAGGGTCCCTCCATGGAAACATGGAGGGACTTTTTGTTTTTTATATATTTATCAGAATAAGTAGTAAGGGACTATTTCTTTTTGAACATACTGTCCATAATGGTCATAATGCCTTTAAAAGCAAAATAGATTGCTAAAATTGAGACAATACCACCAAGAATGAGAATAAGGTAGTACATTGATTTTTGTGTATTGCTAAATGCAATATACAGAAGGGTGGGACCAATAAACATACAGATTAGTGATAATCCCATTTTGTTCAAACCTTTATATAGTATATTTTTATCTGTTCTGTTTGTCTCCATCAGAATAATTTTTAATTGCCAAACGTACATTTTGGTATTTATCCAATAACTTTTGAGCTTCATCTTGAGATATGTTAAGCTCATTCATTATTATTTTTGTTCCTCTATCCACAAGCTTATTGTTGCTTAACTGCATATCGACCATTTTGTTTCCTTCTACATGACCCAGCTTAATCATGGTAGCCGTTGTAATCATATTAAGCACCAACTTCTGTGCTGTTCCGGCTTTCATTCGTGAACTTCCTGTTACGAATTCGGGGCCGACAATTACCTCAATAGGAAATTTAGCAACCCGAGATAATGGACTATTATGATTACAGGTTACGCATCCCGTTAAAATATGATGTTCGTTACACGATTGTAAACCACCTATAACGTAAGGCGTTGTACCTGAAGCTGCTATACCAATGACCACATCTTTTTCTGAAATTTGATATTGAAGCAAATCCTCCCATGCTTGTGTGGTAGAATCTTCGGCGAACTCAACAGCTTTACGAATTGCAGAATCACCTCCAGCAATCAAACCGATTACTAAATCATGGGAGACACCAAAGGTTGGTGGACATTCTGAAGCATCGAGGATACCCAAGCGTCCGCTGGTTCCTGCTCCAATGTAAAAAAGCCTCCCCCCATTTTTTAATTTCTCAACGATGTTTTCAATTAAAACTTCAAGTTTTAGAATCACCTTTTCAACAGCAAATGCTACTTTTTTGTCTTCATCATTGATGCTTGTAAGCAATTCGTTTACGGTCATCTTTTCCAGATGATTGTAATTTGAATCTTGTTCGGTGATTTTTGTGAAATCCATACTTCAAAAATACGGAATTTTGCTTTGCGTTAGTGATTGAGCCATGTGTTTGAGCTCTTTTTATCTTGAATTTTCACTTTTATAATATTTTAAGACAAAAAAGTGAGTAGCGAAAGCACAACCCTAAATTATTTAGGGTAATGCCCAAAAAAAAGCTTCTTTTTACAGAAGCTTTAAGTTTATAGCGCATTGATAATACTATTGAATGTCTTGCTTGGCCGCATGGCATTGCCCATCAATGTTGGGTCAGGGAAATAATACCCACCAATAGCTACTGGCCTACCTTGAACATCATTGAGTTCACTAACGATTTTATGTTCGTTGGCCCTCAATTCTTTAGCGATTGGAGTGAACTGATTTTTAAGCTCCATATCATCATTTTGATTGGCCAAGACTTCAGCCCAATATAATGCCAAATAAAAATGACTTCCTCTATTGTCCAACTCACCTGCTATTCTTGACGGCGATTTTCCGTTTTCCAAAAGCTGTTCTGTAGCTTTGTCCAATGTGTCGGCCAAGACTTTTGCTTTAGGGTTGTGGTTTGCAATTGAATAATGTTCCAATGAGACGGCAATAGCTAAAAATTCACCCAGGGAATCCCAGCGCAAATGATTTTCTTCTAAAAATTGTTGTACATGTTTAGGTGCAGAACCACCTGCTCCGGTTTCAAATAAACCGCCACCATTCATTAAGGGCACAATGGATAACATTTTAGCACTGGTACCCACTTCAAGAATTGGAAACAAATCTGTCAAATAATCACGCAATACATTGCCAGTTACTGAAATGGTGTCTTTGCCATCTTTAAGGCGTTGCAAAGTAAATTGAGTTGCATCAATTAGTGATAAAATTCTAATGTCCAATCCTGATGTATCGTAATTTTTCAAGTACAATTCTACTTTTTTGATCAGCTCTGCATCGTGGGCTCTATTTTTGTCCAACCAAAAAACGGTTGGTGTGTTTGTTGCTCTTGCTCTGGTCACTGCCAATTTTACCCAGTCCTGGATTGGGGCATCTTTTGTTTGGCACATTCTCCAGATATCACCTTCTTCAACCAAATGCTCCAATAAAATAGTATTGGCAGCATCCAACACTTGTACTTTACCGTTGGTCGAGATTTCAAAGGTCTTATCATGAGAACCGTATTCTTCTGCTTTTTGTGCCATTAATCCAACATTGGGCACCGTACCCATAGTTGCTGGATCAAATGCACCATGTTTTTTGCAAAAATCAATTGTCGCTGAATACACCCCGGCATAACTACTATCAGGGATTACAGCCTTCGTATCTTGTAGTTTACCGTCGGCATTCCACATTTTTCCTGACGAGCGGATCATTGCGGGCATAGAGGCATCAATGATGACATCACTTGGAACGTGAAGGTTGGTGATTCCTTTTTCAGAATTGACCATGGCAATTGCGGGTCCATTTTGATAGGCGGCATCAATATCGGCTTGAATTGCTTTTCTTTGGTTCTCGGGTAATTCCTGAATTCTTTGTAAAAGGTTGGCCAATCCAGAATTGACATTAATCCCTAAATCGCGAATGATTTTACCGTTTTTTTCGAAGACATCTTTAAAGAATACTTTCACGGCGTGACCAAAAATAATAGGGTCAGAAACTTTCATCATCGTTCCTTTCATGTGCAATGAAAACAAGACCTCTTTGTTTTTTGCGTCTTTAATTTGTTCTTTAAAAAACCCTAGCAAAGCTTTTTTACTCATTATTGTGGCATCAATAATTTCATCCTTTAATAGTGGAAATGCATTTTTTAAAGTGGTTTGATTACCTGCGGAATCTATATGAACGATCTTAATACTTGTTGGCTCACTTACGGTTAAAGATTTTTCATTATGGGCAAAATCTCCATGATCCATTGTTACGACATGTGTTTTAGAATTTGCCGACCAAGCACCCATGGAATGTGGATTTTTTTTAGCATAATTCTTTACCGCATTTGGAGCACGTCTATCTGAATTTCCTTCGCGAAGTACTGGATTTACAGCACTGCCCTTTATTTTATCGTAGCGATCTTTAATTGATTTTTCAGCTTCGTTTTGGGGTTCATCCGGATAATCTGGAACGCTATAACCATTATTTTGCAATTCTAAAATTGCTGCTTTTAGCTGTGGAATTGATGCACTTATATTTGGCAGCTTAATTATGTTCGCTTCCGGGTTTTTTGCTAAATTCCCCAATTCCAATAAATCATTTGGAACTTGCTGCTCCTTGGTCAAAATATCTGAAAAAGCATCCAAAATTCGATTTGCCAATGATATATCCTTGGTTTCAAAAGTTATGTTTGAAGATGCGGTAAATGATTGGAGTATTGGTAAAAGCGATTGAGTTGCCAAAGCAGGTGCCTCATCTGTTTTGGTATAAATGATTGTGGGAATATTTGCCATCTATGTTTATTATAATTAAAGGAAATAAAACGCTTGTTTTAAAGCCCTGCAAATATACAAAAAACATATAGTCTACACAGGTTTGTAAACCCTATTGGAAAGATTTTAGACAGAATGAAAATAATGAGTAATTGATGAAATGAAGATGCAATAAATAACAAAAGCCATATCATGGTAGCGAACTACTTTGACATGGCTTTCTTTGAAATAGTTACTTCGTGATCTAATTGGCATTTCTGCCAAATCAGCCGATTAGAATTTTCATCCAGAATCGTCCTTTTCAATTCAAGGTTCACCATTTCAACGAAACCTCTTGTAACTTTCAATATGCATTGACCTGCTACTCGAATGTTTCGGTTAATTGTTTTTCTTGATGTTTCTTTTTTTACACTTCGTTTTCACGTCGTGCACGTTCCAAAACATTGCCACTATCTCAATGTTCACTTTCGTTCCCATCACCTTCGGTGGCTTTCCACTTCACTAGTTTCAGCCTACTTGCGCATGCTGTACTTTTTAAAGCTTCTTGGTCTTTTGGTTTCCCATGCCTACACATGGCACCTCAAGGCCTCAAAAAACAATTTAATAAAGAACGTTACTTTATCCGATTTTAACACTAACCCAACTTTGACGCCGAGACCAACATTTCTGTTGTTGTTTAATCAGAATGCTAAAGTATTATAAGAAATGAAAAAAACAAATTTTTTGGACAATAAGATATCCACCTTTTATAAACTGAAGTTATTAACAATGGTTAATAAAAAAAGCCTTGAACTATCAAGGCTTTAGTGACTATATTTTTAAAGTGATTAACTCCTAACTTCTTTAATTCTTGCTTTTTTACCGGTAAGACCTCTAAAGTAGAAAATTCTGGCACGTCTCACCTTACCTCGTTTGTTCACTTCAATTTTTTGAAGCGCCGGTAAGTTTACCGGAAAAATACGTTCAACACCTATGGTTCCGGACATTTTTCTGATGGTAAAAGTTTCGGAGCTACCTGTTCCTTTACGTTGGAGTACAACGCCCCTAAAAAACTGGGTCCGTACCTTTTCTCCCTCTCTAATTTCATAATACACGGTGATGGTATCACCAGCCCCAAATTCAGGAAAGTCTTTTCTTGTTACAAATTCGTCTTGTACAAATTTTACTAAAGAATTCATTAGTTTAATTTTAAAATGGTTGATCCAAACCAACATTCACGTATCTCGCCAGAGGTTAATCTGAAATTGGCTGCAAATTTAATTAATAATTAAAAACCTACAATGAATAATGGAATTATTTTTCATTCAACAAATCAGGTCGCCTTTCTTTAGTGCGTAGATAGGCTTGTTCTTCCCGCCATTTTTCAATTTCAGCGAAGTTTCCACTAAATAAAACCTCCGGAACCTTCATGCCCTTATATTCCCTTGGCTTTGTATAAATTGGAGGTGCCAATAAATTATCTTGAAATGAATCGGTCAGTGCCGATGTCTCATTGCCCAAAACCCCGGGAATCAATCTGATAATGGCATCACAAAGAACTGCTGCAGCCAACTCGCCACCTGAAAGCACATAGTCTCCAATAGAGACTTCCCTTGTGATGAATTTATCCCGAACACGTTGGTCAACACCTTTATAATGCCCACACAGAATTATGATATTCTCCTTGAGCGAAATTTGGTTGGCAATGTGTTGGTTTAAACGTTCGCCATCCGGAGTCATATAGATAATGTCATCATACATTCTTTCAGACTGTAATTTTGAAATGCATTTATCAATAGGTTCAATCATCATGACCATGCCGGCACCACCACCAAATTGGGTATCATCCACCGACTTGTAGTTATCGGTTGTGAAATCCCGTAAATTGTGAAAATGGATTTCAACCAAATGGGCTTCAATGGCGCGTTTTAAAATGGAGGCTTCAAACGGGCTTTTGAGCAAATCTGGCAAAACAGTGATTATATCTATTCTCATGAGATCTTAAATTGATGGCAAAGATAATTTAAACCCGTTGTGCATTTTGATAATTTTGAAATTAATATGGATATAAATCTTCATTCTTCTCCTCTAATCCTAAAGGATGGAGTGAAGATTTCTTCGATTCACACCCTTTAGGGAGGGGAAAAAATCGAGGAAATCTGTTCAAAATACACAACGGGTAATTTAAATAATAAATTATGTTCAGGTTTTGGTCGTGTTGTGTTTTAAACGACTATTGTTTTCAATAATGTATAACCATCTGTCGTATTGCCCGTAATGGAGTCTAACATATTTCCTTCTAAACTATCAGAAAAAACAGTATCGCTTTCATTGCTTGTATTTGCTTCACCATTGTAGCCGCTAGTTGCATAGACCGTATCGCAAACATCTTTTGGAAAAGCAATTTGGGTTACCCTAATTGAGTTTTCATTAGTATCCAATATTTCTACATGAATATGTGGGGCTCTCCCGTTATACCAACCAGGGAATATGCTAATAAAAGAAGCTTGTCCATTGCTATCGGTGGTTTGACGGCCTCTTAAAAAATGGTCATTTGTATAATCGGTACTTTGCATTTGGGTTCCACCGTATTCTGAATATTCTCCATTTGAATCACAGTGCCATAAATCAACATATACACCAGAAATAGGTTGACAATTATTACTTTGGTCTTGAATCGCTAATGTGATCAATAAGGCTACACCAGAGCGATTTCCTACAATGTTTTCCCTCACCAGGTCTGCGGGTGTTTTAATAGGGAATGGACCTGCTGTTTCGCTAGGTGATACTGTGCAGCTATTTGTATCTGTATCGGTTTCGGTACTTGAATCTGTCTCCTCACCAATAGCATCTTCTTTTGTGCAAGATAATATCGCTGTAGGAACTGCAACGATAGCTCCCATTCCCACTAAACCGTTTTTAATGAATTTTTTTCTGTCCATAATACTAATTTTTAAAGGTTAAGTAGCTGTTTTTTCATTGTAAATGTTTTATAAATATGTTAATTGATTTTTCTTTTTTGAAACCAAATACCTTCTAAACTTAGGTTTATTGAAAATAAATGGTAGTTTTCTTTTATCAATCCATTTGAGACCTGTCCTTTACGGCCGTAAGAGTAGCCTATGTTTACCATAGAATTTGTGCCGTTATTGAAAGGGATGCCAATACCAAGATTTAATGCGTAATTATTGATACGTTGATTGTTGATTTCTAAGTTGCCATTGTTATAGTTAAAACCAGCCCTATACTCCAGGTTATTAAAAAACTTTGAAGCTTTTTTTTCTCTGGCATATTGAAGCCCAAGGCCAAAAGAATCCTGGTCTACATAATCTCCAAGTTGATCGGATTGATTCGTGGAGGTCCAAAAATTTCTTTTGTAATCAACATTCAAAGAAAAGTAATTTTTAAATGTTGTCTGTATTCCAAAACCCAGTTCAGTAGGTAGTTTAAAATCTTCTATTTTATCATTGGACGTATTGTTACTGTCCGAAAGATCAATGGTTTCATCCAAAGAGTATTGACTTATGGTGCTTTCTTTGTTTCCAGAAAGTTTTGTTGGTAAATTAATGATACCCCCAAATGTAAATGTTATGGATAAATCATATTGAAAACCAGCACCTAAACGAAAACCAGAGTAACGGCTTTCTTCTTCTATTATTAACACATTGTTTGGTAAAATATCGGTCTCTCTTTGTGTTATTTTTCCAAATAAGGTCGAAACATTTAAACCAAGCCTAAACGTATTGCTCAATGCATATCCATAGTCTATCTTAAGATTATTTATCCCCCCTGAACCCTCAATATTTGAAAGAAATGTGTCGCTACTGCCTTCTATGCCAGATTCAATATTGGCTATAGTATAACCCACATTGGTAAATGGAATTAGGATAACTCCAATCCCAGATTTTTTGGTTAATGGAAATGCAAATGCAAGGTTTGAAACGTTGGCAATTATATTTGAGTTGGAGTTTCCACTTTCTGACAGTGTATTGGTTTGGGATTTTAATCCAAAATCAAAGAAAAATGAGTTTAAGGAAATGCTTCCAAATGATGCTGGGTTTGAATTATTTATAAACGTATTTGATGGTAAGGCAATGCCAAAACCACCCAAGCCATTTATTTTTCCTGTACTGGTTTCATTGCTTAAGCCTAAACCATACAGTGAATATGGGGAACTTGAGAGTAAATTTGTTTGAGCTAGTATTCCCTTTGAAAAGAAAGCCAAAAGAATATATATAGCAAGATGTTTATTCATCATAAATGGCATAGGTCAATACAAGTTTTAGTTTTACGTCATCTGAGGCCTTCTCGCCATTTAGGATATATCTGTTAATGGACCGATCGAAATCTTTTGGATAAATGGCCAAAAACAAATTATTTTTATTGTAATTGGTCAACTTTAGATTTAAAAAATATTTGACGGGAATTGAGTAGGTTGTCGTGTTGAATTCATCACTTTCACTCTCAATGGAACCTAATACAGTATTGCCTACAACATCTGTTAATTGAGCTAAAATCTCAGCTTTTTTATTAATGATATAAACATTCAAAGAATCATTGGTATATAGGTTTTTTGTATTTGAATTTTGCTTTATGGAGATTTTTAAGTTGACATCAATAATGGTTCCTTTTCCAGGAATATCATAGATTCTTTCTAAATATGGAATGTCAATTTTTGTTGCTATTCCCGTTCCTGCTTGCATAAAACTAGTATCATCAGTGGCAGTACTTGGCAAATTGGTTTGTTGATTTGTAAGCGTTTCAAAAATGGTTCCTTGCGTATTACTGGATATATTATGAAAACTGTTGCTCGAATCAAACGAAAAATCCAGTGTTTGTTCTTCATCTTCTGTTTCGTTTCCAATACTATAATATATTCTTAAAATACTACTTTTTAAAAATCCTAGGACGGCCGTATTATTATCATTAGGGTCAATGAGCAACCCTTTATAGGCTTTTAAAAACTCATCACTATTATTAATGTGGTTATCTTGGATTTTATCGAATAAAGCCTTTCCAAACGTATTGCTAATTGTGATGTGCAATGAATCATCTTTTTTAGGTTTTGCAATAAAACTTTTTGAACCTATTGGCGTATCACTTATTGGGAATTTAGTTGTGTTATAATAATAATTGTAATCATCGTCATCAGGTTCAATATCTTCCAAAACTTCATAAACATTTATGTTTTGAACAGGTATGGTATCATTATAAAAATGATTGTCATACTTTAATATAAGGGCAATAGAATCATAAACCGCATCATCATCTAAAGTGTAAACAGAATTGGAAAGTTGTATATAACTTTTACTTTTAGCGAGTCCAAAAACAGGGTCGGTGTAGGCTCCTATCAACAAACGGTCGGTGCTTGAAACAGCTATTGAATCAAATTTAAAAGTAGATGAGTTTACCGTTATGGTGTCAATACTATAAACCCGGGTA
>DASWKU010000262.1:0-2493 GCA_036396455.1 Flavobacteriaceae bacterium | reverse complement strand
GTTATTCACGGGGGCGCAGGAACCATATTAAAAGAGAATATGACTCCGGAAATGGAAGAAGCCTATAGGGCCAAATTGGAAGAAGCCATTAAAGTGGGCTATGGCATTTTGAAAAATGGCGGAAGCAGTCTGGATGCGGTTCAAAAAACCATCAACGTTATGGAAGATTCACCTCTGTTCAACGCAGGAAAAGGTGCCGTATTCACCAATGCCGGAACCAATGAGCATGATGCTTCCATAATGGATGGAAAAACATTAAAAGCTGGGGCTTCAGCAGGGACAACAATTGTTAGAAATCCGATTAACTTGGCAAGGGCCATTATGGATAACTCTCCGCATGTTATGCTCGCCGGAAAGGGTGCTGAAACTTTTGCGAAAGAACAGGGTCTGGAACTCGTTGACCCAAGCTATTTTTACACAGAACAGCGTTTTAATGCCCTGCAAAAAGTTAAGGCAGCCGAAAAAGATGAAAGCGAACACAGCAACAAACAGGCCTTTTATGACCCCTTTATAAAAGATTCAAAATTTGGTACCGTGGGCTGCGCTGCTCTGGATAAAAACGGAAATCTCGCCGCTGGAACTTCTACTGGAGGCATGACCAACAAGCGTTGGGGACGTATTGGTGATTCACCAATTATCGGCGCAGGAACCTATGCCAACAATGCAACCTGTGCCGTGTCCGGGACGGGTTGGGGCGAGTTTTTTATTCGTAGTGTAGTTGCCCATGATATTTCAGCTCTTATGGAATATAAAAGACTGACCCTTGAAGAAGCTGCCAAAGAAGTCATCCAAAAGAAAGTACCTGAATTAGGTGGTGATGGGGGGATTGTTGCCGTAGACAAAAATGGGAATATGGTTGCCGAATTCAATACTGCCGGTATGTATAGAGCCTTCATGAACGATAAAGGGGAGTTGACCATTGGGATTTATAAAGAATAGCAATTAATCTCTTGCTGAGTCCATGAATGCTAAAGATATATTAAAGCAAACTAAACATAGGGCTTTTATGTATCCTTCCCGCTCTTGGAAATTTTATCAAGAATGGAACAACACTATCTTTTTGCATTGGGAAGTAGCCCCTAGTTTAATCCAACCTTATCTTCCAGAAAGCCTGAAATTGGATACCATAAGTAAAAAAACATGGATAAGTCTAGTAGCATTTGACATGAACCATGTTGGTCTTAGAAGCATGCCAAAACCACCTTATGTTTCCAACTTTCATGAAATAAATATTAGAGCTTATACGATATGTGAAGGAAAGCCTAGCGTTTACTTTTTAAATATGGAAGGCAGCAAACGTTCCTCTTGTGTAGTTTTAAAAGTCTTATCTAAATTACCTTATCGGTATTCAAAAATGAAACGCACTTCTTTTAGTTATGAATCTGAAAATAGAACATCAAATGATTTTTTCTATATAGAATATGGTCTGGAAAATCAGCCCATTTTGAAGGATGAAACCGACCTTTGGTTAACAGAACGCTATACTTTGCTTCAGGATTATAAACATCACATTATAGAATATGATGTGCACCATTTGGAGTGGCCGATGCAAAGAATACGGATTAAAAATTTAGAATTGGATTATCCAAGATTCAATCCATTAATACAAAACGAACCTGATAGAGTTCATTATTCCACAGGTGTTCAGGTTTTAACTTGGGACAAAAAAAGACTAAACTATGACTAAAAACTTTAAACCTTATTACGCTGTTATCTTCACTTCAACCCAAAAAGAACCTATTGAAGGTTATGGTGAAATGGCAAACAAAATGGAGGAACTTGCCAAACAACAACCAGGATATTTAGGAATGGACAGTGCCAGAAATGAGGTGGGCATTACTGTGAGTTATTGGGAAAGTCTGGAAGCCATTAAACACTGGAAACAACAAAGTGAACATGTGGTCGCACAACAAAAGGGGCGGCAAGACTGGTACAGTTGGTACCATGTGAGAATTTGTAAAGTGGAACGCGAGTATGAATTTAATTCGTGAACAAAATAATTATCTACATAAAACGACATAAAATCAGGTCTGTAATTATCGCTGGACTTTTAATTGCGTATTATTTTTGTTTGCCAAAACAATTGTTCAACGACCCAACGGCCACAGTAATAACGAGCAGAAACCATGAACTGCTAGGTGCCCAAATTGCAAAAGACGGGCAATGGCGATTTCCAGAAAGCGATAGTGTCCCCGAGAAATTTAAAACATGTATTATTCAGTTCGAGGATGAATTTTTTTATAAGCACCCTGGTTTTAATCCCATTTCCATTTTTAAGGCTTTAGGTGATAATCTAAAATCAGGAGATGTAAAACGTGGTGGTAGTACCTTGACACAACAAGTCATTCGTTTATCCAGAAAAGGGCAAAAACGCACATATTTTGAAAAGTTCATTGAACTTATTTTGGCAACTCGTTTAGAATTTCGGGAAAGCAAAGACCAAATTTTGGCGCATTACTGTAACAATGCCCCTTTTGGTGGCAACGTTGTTGG
>DASWKU010000261.1:0-6586 GCA_036396455.1 Flavobacteriaceae bacterium | reverse complement strand
ATAGATCCAATGCAATAAATTTCCTTTTAATTTACCAGCTCTATATCCATTTTTAAGAGTGAAAGTGTCATGGGGATTGATGCCTTTCCATTCACCACTTCCTTTTTTGAAAAGTCTCAGTTTTTTGTCCGGATACCAATCGGAATGTCTGATCCATTGTCCACAATAATTATTGAGCCTGTTGCAGTAATAGCCATCAAAAACCCAATTGGATTTTGTGTTTTGAATAGAAGTTTTTAATTCATCAGATAATGCTTCATCTCCATCCAACGAAAGAACATAATCATAGCTCGTATGTGACAGGGCAAAGTTTTTTTGCTCGATATATCCCAAAAACTCATGTTGAATAAACTTAACTTTAAATTGTTTGCAGATTTCAGGTGTTCTATCGGTTGAAAAGGAATCAACAACAACAATTTCATCTGCCACATCCTTAATTGATGACAAACACTTTTCAAGATGTTCCTCTTCATTGTAGGTTATAATAACTGCTGAGAGTTTGATCATTCTTAAATAGATTTAGTGTTTTTTGAACATGGAATTAATCTTCATTCGCCTCAAAAGCGATAGTTTCCTGTAATTTGGAACACCGTGTTTTTTGATATAGTTTTGAACTGCTTCTACCATGCGTCTAGCAGATTTTCCATCATTGTAAGGATGAAACTGTTCAAAAATGTAATTTCGTTCTGAAGCAAACGGATCTTCATTGAGGTTTTTTTCTACCAAAGGAATCAATTGTTCAAAATCCAAGCTGTTGTCCCAATGAATATTTTTGGAGATGCTTCTGAAAGAAACCACTGGTTTGTTCAACAAAATGAATTCATAAATGACTGATGAGGTATCACTGATCAGCAAATCGGCCATCAACAAAAATTTGACGATGTTCTTTTCATTTTCAAAAATGATGTTGAATGTTTCTTCAGCTAATTGCTTATAAGAATCGACCCAGCTTTGATCCATTAAAGGATGAAATTTTAAAAGGATGACATAATCTTTATTTTGTGCTAAATTCTTTAATTGTTCAAACAAAAATGGAGCAGAGGTCAATTTTGGAGAAAAGGTTGGTGCATAAAGCAAAACGGTTTTTGCTTTGTGGGTTTTGAGCAAATTGCTTTTTTCTATATCATATATCGACTTATGGGTTCCATAAATATCCAATTTTGGCCATCCGGTCTCAATCACGTCAAAGTTTTTATGGATTGCTTTCAATTGATTAAAAGTCTCTGTAAAATAGGGGCCTTGGGTGAGATAGAGGTCAAAATAATGGCGAATTCTAAAATGCCCTTTTTTCTCTCCGGCCAATCCATGAAATACTTGAACTTTCAATCCCCGTAAATAATGAGGAACTTCATTTCCAGGAACAAAAATAGCATCACTTTGATAGGCCACCAAATCGGAAATTGAAGTTGTATACTGATCTGATTTATAGGGAAAATCTGCTATAATTTTATCTGAAACAAACCATAGGTATTCATGTTCCTTTTTGTCAAGGTAAACTTTGATGGGTTGAAGGATACCGAAGGCATAATTGTTTTGACAAAATAGAATGCACTTCATTTTATAACAAATTGTTGACGTTTTCCAAGTCCTCCAAAAAATCAATTTCCATACAATTATAAGCCGAAATGTCCACAGCATTTACCTGAATGCCATCTTTTTCAATCGCCAATTCCAAACCTTTTTCAAAATAGTCATTATCGTCACATTCTTCGAGCCTTTTAATGAATATTTTGATATCGTCAGATGATACAAAGTTGATACCTACCGCTTCTCCAAGAGCATTTTTAACCGTTTTGGACAATTCATTGATAACCCCGTTTTTGAGGGAGTATTTCACTTCTTCTTCGCCGACCTTGCTTGTATTGACCGCAACAAATGAATCGTTGGCTTTAATATGTGGAAGCAAAATATTCAATAGCTTTTCGTCAAATACAACATCTCCATTTAACCATAAAACGGAATCATTTCTGTATTTCTTTAAAGCTTGAAGCAGACTTTTTGAGGTATTGGTTCTATCAAAAAACGGGTTGTAAATGTAGGTTAGTTCCGGAAAGCGTTCCATGATCAAATCCTTTTTGAAACCTACAACGACATTGATATCATCAATATTAAATTTGGAAGCAATATGTTCGGTCTGCATTTGCATAATGCTCTTTCCATTTTTTAATGGGGTTAAGGGTTTTGGAAATGGATTTCCGAGTCTGGAGCCTATGCCTGCAGCCAAAATAATTATTTTCATTTTAAATAATTTTAATCTAATCTTTTATTTATCCAATCTAAAATATAAGATTGGGTTTTATCATTGGCCATTTCTAAACTTTGACATGTTATAAAAAGTTTGCTTTTATTAATTAAAAACCATAATAACTTTAATTTAACGATAAGATGAGACTTATATGACCTAAAATAGGTTAACTGTGTATTCTTTTTATAATGATAAGTATTATTTTTTATTTCTAGGTGCTCCGATAATGATGATATAATAAATTGTTCTTCTTGTCTAAACCTATGTTTTATATTGTTTTTCAAAAGGTCATTGCCTTTAAAGAATTTCTCTAAAGTAGATTTTCTAACCGAAACAGGAGTATGAAATCTTCTTAAATATCTATCAACACCTACTAATTTTGCACTGTTTTGTTGAAATGTTTTAAATCCTCCAGTTTTCTTGTTTTTATGTTTTTTAAGAAGGGAGAGAGATTTATAATATAAATTTCTAATAGATTGATTTTCATAATATTCTTTCCATTGTCCTCTAATAATTGGGACACCATTTATGAAAAAATCAGAAGGTTTTGTCTCACGCATTAAAAAGACATCATCATTAAAAATAATAAAATGGTCAGATAGATTAGGAATTCTATAGAGCATACTTCCAATGGAACATGAATTAAAACAAGGTAAATACTGTTCGTAACCTCTAAAAACAATCTTATGATCGATAATTTTTAAATTGATACCTTTATAATGTGCCAATTTTTTTAAATCTTCGAAAGAATTGGGTGTTTGGTCATCTGTTACTAAATAAATGTTTTTTAAAAAGGGAGCGTATTTTATGATGGATTTAATGGCCATATCTATTTCTCCAATAGAATTAAATCGTTCACTCTCCTTTTCCTTATTAAAATCTATTTTAATTGTTGAATGTTCGTTTAGCTTTTTTTGCCAAACTATATCATTTCCATTTACCCATGGAATTACTGCATCCATTTGAAAGTTTTGGGGAATATCTCTCATTTAGTTCAATATTTTGACCACCAATAAGTTTGTGGCTGCCATAAAAAGCTATTAATTGTTAACCTAAAAGTTAATTTGTTACACCGCCACATCATATTCCCTCAAAGCATTGTTTAATGATGTTTTTAAGTCAGTGCTAGGTTTTCGCTTACCAATAATTAAAGCACAAGGCACTTGAAACTCACCAGCAGCGAATTGTTTTGTATAACTTCCAGGGATGACAACGGAGCGGGAAGGGACAACACCTTTCATTTCAACAGGTTGTTCCCCAGTAACATCAATAATTTTGGTAGAGGCGGTCAATACTACATTCGCACCCAATACCGCTTCTTTTTCAACTCTTACACCTTCAACAACAATACAACGGGAGCCAATAAAGGCATTGTCTTCAATAATAACTGGAGCAGCCTGTAATGGTTCCAAAACACCACCAATGCCTACACCACCTGATAAATGTACGTTCTTGCCAATTTGAGCACAACTGCCTACGGTTGCCCAAGTATCGACCATGGTGCCTTCATCCACATAAGCTCCAATATTCACATAACTCGGCATTAAAATGGTTCCGGATGAAATATAGGCACCGTGTCTTGCCACTGCATGCGGCACAACACGAATACCTTTTTTGGCATAATCCCGTTTTAAAGGAATTTTGTCATGAAATTCAAATATGCCAACTTCAAAAGTTTCCATTTTTTGAATCGGAAAATAAAGCACGACCGCTTTTTTTACCCATTCGTTCACCTGCCATCCATTGGGTGTTGGTTCAGCAACTCTTAAAGTACCGGCATCCAATAGATCAATGACCTTCCGAATACCGTCAATGGTAATTTTGTCCGATAATAACGATCTATCATTCCAAGCCTTTTCAATGATGTGTTGTAATTGTGTCATCCTTCAATAAAATTTATGCAAAGATAAACCTATAAATGAGTTATGTAAATCCTGTTGCTAAAAATATGATAATACTATTGTAGCTTACATATTAATAATAACTTTGCAAAATATGGGACGAATTTTGGCAATTGATTATGGTACAAAACGGACTGGCATTGCCGTAACCGATGAATTGCAAATCATTGCATCGGGCTTGACAACTGTTGTTACTCATGATTTGATCAGCTTTTTGACTGATTACATTTCTAAGGAAAACGTTGAATTATTTATAATTGGAGAGCCCAAACAAATGAACAATGAGGTTTCAGAAAGTGAAGCATCCATTCAGATATTCATTGAAAAATTGACCAGGGAAATTCCAGATATTCCCATTAAAAGGGTAGATGAGCGTTTTACCTCAAAAATGGCCTTTCAGACCATGATTGATAGTGGTTTGAAAAAAAACCAACGGAAGAATAAAGCACTGGTGGATGAAATAAGCGCTACTATTATTTTGCAAAGCTATTTGTACAACAGATAAAAATTCAACAAATAAATCTACTTTTTATCGATAAAAATGAACTTTTTAACGAATACTAACTTTTTATTATTACCTTTAGCCGTTATTTTGATTAACTTTTAAATCAAATCTATTCAATTGTTTAACTTCAAATTTTAACCTATGAACAAAAACTACTTTATTTTATTACTATCTTTTTTATTTGGCATTAATCAGATTATTGCAGAATCTTGTCCTGATGCAGGAACAACATCTTCCGGTGGGACGCAAATAATTTTTACTTATCCGTCAAATACAACATCATCTTGTTATACTAGACCAACAAGCATTGAGGTTAATGGGACTACTACTTTTGTTCTAGATCCATATTCTTGTTCCACGACTGTTTCAGTATATGACCTTGATAGCGGTCCTGCCATTACTGGTCAGGATTTTACAGTTACCAGTGGTTTTGACACCACATGTAGTTACTCCAATGGGACTTTACCAGTTGATGACTATAAATTTTTAAATACTAATTTGAAGGTGTATCCCAATCCTTTAACGTCTGGAAACTCTATCAAACTTGTTTTTGGCTTACCAATAACTGCAAAGTTGAGCATATATAATGTCACTGGAAAATTGGTATTGAGCGATATGGTCAACAATCAAGACAGCAAAGAAATTGATGCCAATGCTTTAACCAACGGCATTTATATGCTTAAAATATCAACCAGTAATGCTTCAACAACACGAAAAGTGGTCATTATGAAATAAATATAAACACATAATATATAAAAAAACTCCTTTAATTTTAAAGGAGTTTTTTTATATCCAAGGTTTTAAATATCAGGTTTAGAATTGTATTTTTGCAATCGAAAATTAAAACTGAAATGATTTTACCCATTGTAGCTTACGGTGATACCGTTTTGCGAAAAAAAGGAGATCCTATTGCCAAAACATATCCCAATCTTGATGAGCTTATAGAAAACATGTTTGAAACCATGTATGCAGCTTCGGGTATTGGTTTGGCCGCACCACAAGTAGGTCTGCCTATCCGCTTGTTTTTGGTTGATGCTACACCTTTTGCTGAAGATGAAGACATTTCTCCAGAAGAACAAGAACAGTTCAAGGGCTTTAAGCACACCTTTATCAATGCACAAATTTTGGAAGAAGAGGGAGATGAATGGGTTTTTAATGAAGGCTGCTTGAGCATTCCTGACATAAGAGAGGATGTGTTCAGAAAGCCAATGATCAAAATCCAGTATCAGGATGAAAATTTTGACACACACATAAAAACATTTGATGGCATTATAGCGCGGATCATTCAACATGAATACGATCATATCGAAGGTATTTTATTTACAGATAAACTTTCCCCATTAAAAAGGCGTTTAATAAAAGGCAAGCTTGCCAATATTTCCAAAGGGAAAATCAATGTGGATTATAAAATGCGTTTTCCTGCCTTAAAAAAGAAACGTTAATACTAAAATTTGTATGCCGAAAAATTATTTTTTGTCAACAGTTAAAACAAAGACTTTTAAACTATGAGTTTAGATAAAATTTTATCCATTTCTGGTAAACCAGGATTGTACAAAATCATTACACAAACAAGAGGCGGTTTTGTTGCTGAATCTCTTATCGATAAAAAGAAAGTGACTGTAAATGTTCACAGTAATGTAAGCGTGTTAAGCGAAATAGCCATTTATACGTTAACTGAAGAGTTACCATTGCGTGACGTCTTTAAAAAAATTAAGGACAAAGAAAAAGGGAAACCAACATCCATTAGCCATAAAGATTCCAAGGATGTATTGGAAGAATACTTTTTTGAAGTGCTGCCAGATTATGATGAGGACCGTGTTTATGCCAGCGATATTAAAAAAGTGGTACAGTGGTACAATTTGCTTCATTCCCAAAATCTGTTAAACATTCTTGACGATATTTCTGAAGATTCTAAATCTGATGAGGAGGAATAAA
>DASWKU010000260.1:0-3982 GCA_036396455.1 Flavobacteriaceae bacterium | reverse complement strand
GGGTCTTCCGACATATATTTTGTAAGGTCAAAAAAGGATTTGGAAAGCGACATCATACTATTTTCTATTAATGTCTTAAAGAAATTTGAACTCTTATACAGCCGTTTTATTTTTATGAATTCTCCCTTATCCTCATAGGCTTTCAAGGCTGTACCAACCCCATAAAAACCTGGAACATTTTGTTTCAACTGGCTCCAAGAACCCACAAAGGGTATGGCTCTTAAGTCTTCAAATACCAATTCTTCCGACTTGCCCCGTTTTGAAGGCCTACTTCCAATATTGGTTTTGGCATAGTATTTTAATGTACTCATCCGTTCCAAATACGGTAAAAACATCGGATGGTTTTTAAAATCGGTATAGGCTTTATGGCTTATTTTAGCCAAATTGTCCATCACCTTAATATTCTCTCTGGACATTTTAAGATTGGTCTCATTCAATTGGTTTAAAATTCCGGAACTGATCAATTGTTCCATATTATATTGAGAGGAATCTATGGTCCCAAAGTTAGAACTGATGGTTTGCCCTTGAATGGTAAGTTGAACTTCTTTGGCCTCAATAGTTGGTCCCAATGAGGCATAAAATTGATGCGTTTTACCGCCTCCTCTCGCAGGCGGGCCGCCTCTTCCATCAAAGAAAATGGCTGTTATACCGTATCGTTTGGAAACTTTTGTGAGACGCTCTTTAGCAGTAAATATACCCCAATTGGCCATGAGGTAGCCTCCATCTTTAGTGCCGTCGCTAAAGCCCAGCATAATGGTTTGCTTGTTTCTTCGCTTTTTTAAATGATCACTATAAACTGGGTTAGTATAGAGTTCCTTCATCACCGTCTCTGCATTTTCAAGATCGTCGATGGTTTCAAACAAAGGACAAATATCAACTGTTAATTCATCTTCAAATGCCACAAGTTTTAACATGGCAAACAATTGCATCACATTAAGCGTAGTTTGGTTATTGCTTATTATATAGCGATTGGCAGCTTGTTCACCATTACTGTCTTGTATAGTTTTAATGGCCTTGATGGTATTCAAAGTTTTTAAGACTTCTTCATCTTTAAATATGGATAGGTCAATAGGCCCTTTGACTTTTGAAAGAATTTTAATTTGCTTGTCTTGCGTAAGTGAGTTATAATCTTCAGGGAAAATTTTACTTCCGGAAGCAATCAATGCTTCAACCATGGAGGTAAAAACCTTGTCATGTGCGCGGCTATCCTGACGGATATCCAAAGTGGCAAAATGAAATCCAAACAAATGAATCTTATTCAGTAGGCCGTCTATTTCTGGAGCGTATAACGATTGATGTTCCTTAACAATAATGGCTTTAATGTCCTGAAGTTCGCTGACAAGGTACTTTAATTCCAAAGTGTCCTTGGCATCGGGTTTGGTAAAGCTTTCATAAAGTTTAATCTCCAAAGCTTGAATGCGATCTTCAACACCCCTAAAGGTTAATTTTCGCTTTAATGTCCTAACATCCCTATAATAATTTCTAAGGATTGTAAACCTTAACCTAGTGGCAACTTTTAAGGTGATTTCCGGTGTTACAAAAGGATTGCCATCCCTATCGCCTCCTGGCCAAAAACCAATATTTAAAATCTCATTTGGGATTTGGCTGTTATCAAAAATATTTTGCTGAATATAATTATAAATCGTTCCGAACGAGTAATAGAACACATTTTCAAGATACCAGATCAAACTTACCGCTTCATCATAAGGTGTTGGTTTTTCATGTTTGAAAAATGGTGTTTTTCCAAGTTGTGCAAGAAGGTCGTTTATTCTGAGCAAATCGTTTTTTTGAATGGCTTCGGTCAAATCTGTTATGATCCCTAAAACACTTCCCGGATAAAACTGTGTTGGGTGCGCGGTTAACACGATACGGACCTTAAACTCTTCCAAATAATGCTTTAGTTGTTTTAATTTATCTTCAGAAACAGCGGCTTCCTTTAAGCTTCTCAATGTACCAATCCCTTCCATATTGTTTACAATGGGAAAAGCAGCATCCTCAACGGCATCGAACAACACCACTTGTCTTTCAATAAATTGAATGAACCGGAACAATAAATTGATTTGGCTTTCTTTATTGCGTCTGGCTTGGTATTTTTTAAAAAAAGTCTCTACAATTACTGTTGGGTCATCTCCATTTGCATATCCTTTAACGCAGGTTTCATGAAACAAGGGCAAGAGTGCTCCCGTTTTAGTAATGGCATAAAAAGGCAAAGTCACAAAAATACTATTGTAAATATGGTATTTTGCTAAGACGTTTTGCTTAAATCTTACTAATTTTGGTTGTGCTGACATTTTAATAATGCTTCTCAAAAACGCATAAAAATAGTAAAGCTAAATCAAAAGACATTCAAATCATCATGCTTTTATTGATTACATAATATAAAAAGAATAAAATGCGAAAGATTTATCAAATGGCTTCTATTATTGAGAAAATTAATTAAAAAAAACTCTTAGGACAACATTTGGGGTCAACCCCAAGGAGCGTTGTTGTGTTTCACTAATAGACTCGTTAGAGATGCGATAATAATTGTTGATTACATTTTCCTTATCCAAAACATTCCAGATGGATACCCCAATGTTGGCATCAGTTTTTTGGCCCAATTTAAGATTATAAAGTGCAGATATATCCAATCTCAAATAATCCGGTAATGTAGCTCTATTTGTTTTACCGTAATTAATACCACCATCAATGATTTCATTACCTGAGATAGGTTGTGTTGTGGGTTTCCCGGAATGCCAATTCAGTCCAGCAGCAACCTTTAAGTTCTTTGTAGTAAATGCCGTACCAACGGTAATGGAATGTTTAATATTATAATTGCTCTGAAAGTCATAAGGCTCAAAATCCTTAAACCTATAGGTGTTATCCATATAGGAATAACTCAGCCAGGAATTGAATTTATAAAAGCTTTTTCGAATCAAAAAATCAAGCCCAACAACCTTATAACTTCCATCGGATTTAACGAATTCATATTGATTGAGAAATCCTTGACTTTGCGACGTGATACCATTAACCTTTTTATAATAGGCTTCGGCACTTACCAACCAACCTTTTTTACTAAAATTGATTCCAGTTGAAATTTGTTTGCTCCTAATAATGGGAATGTCTTTATTGTTGGACAATTGCCATCTTCGTTTTTCAATTCCCAAAAAATCATTTTGAAAATTAATGATCTGAGAGGTATTTTGGTGCTTAAACTCTCCCAGTATTTCAAAAGTAAAATAGTCCAAAAAACGTTGGTTAAAACTTATACGGGGTTCTAAGATTGTTTTCTTAAACTTATCAATATAATTGGATCTTATCCCAAAACTAAGGTTGGTATTTATATTTTTTGACCTGTAATCAAGTTGAGAAAACAACCCATGTTCCCGTACAACTTCAGAAATTAATTCCCTAAAAAGAGGATTATCAACATCGTCCAAATTGGTGACCTCTGTTTCAACAAAATGATACCCATTTAAAAGATTGAGCACATCATTCAATTTATAATCGACTTTTAATTTAAGGCTCGTTTCTGAAACACTGTTTTTTTGGAGAAACCGTTGGGATTCCAAAATATTGACATTGACAGCCTTAAGCTTGTAATCGGTTTCATAAATCTCAAAAGTGGTTTGAAGCTTATGGTTCCAAATTCTTTTATAATGAATGCCTTCTGCAATACTATTTTGTGAGACATTGCTTTGCCTCGATTTCGCTTCACCCTCAATAACCGTATTTTCATTAAACTGCAACTCATTGCTTACATTTATAAAATTGACCCTCAAATAATCCTTATCACTGATGTTATATATCCAACGAAAGGAGGTATCATAAAAATCAAAACTTTTATCAGAATTCGTGATGCTGGCATTATTGTTTTCCACCTCGGTATTTTGGGAAATTCTATTAAAGAATGCTTTATAAGTAGGGGTTTCAATAAAATCACTTATCGATTTTCTTGCGGCAATCTGCAAGGATGAATTTTGGCCAACAGGAACATCGACAA
>DASWKU010000259.1:0-8528 GCA_036396455.1 Flavobacteriaceae bacterium | reverse complement strand
GCAGGTTTGTATATCAATGTTGTTGTGTTGCATTTTGTCAAAATGCCTTCTGTCAAGTTTCCTAAAAAAGAGTCGGAAATGCCTTTGTTTATATGTAGTCCTAATATTAAATCTGTGATTTTATGTTCTTTGGCTACACTTGTTATACCATTCACAATATTTTGGTGATATCGAAGTAATTTGTGTATTAAATTATCTGTTGCGGAAGCGGTTACCGCAGCTTTGTTTAAAATTTTCTTGGCTTGTTTGTCTGCCGAACCGTCAATTGTGTTGTTGTCAACAACACTTAAAGCAAACAATCCGTCTTTGTTTTTCTTTGATTTAATCGTAACTCCCAAATTTATAAGCTCGTCTGTTGTCTCAATATTGCTTATTGGAATTAAGATTTTTTCTTGTGTTTCTTCATCTTCTGCTGTTGTATCTGTGCTTTCCAAGAGCGCAATATTTTTTGCTCCTTTTTGAGCAACAAACGAAGCAATGGTACAAGTGAAAAGTATCATCAAAATAGTTCCGTTCAAAATGCTTTCACTTAGCAATCTAATAGGCTCTCCTGTTTCTGTCTCACCAACAATGACATTGTATCCAACTAAAACGGCTGCCAAGGTTGCGGCTGCTTGAGCGTTACTTAATCCGAAAATCAATCTTCGCTCGTCAACTGAAAACTTGTAGGTCTTTTGAGTTATCCAAGCTGCAAGAAATTTGGCTGTGGTAGCAACAATAATCATTACTGATGCGACCTTTATTGTTTCAAAATCTTTAAAAAATGCTCGGTAATCAATGAGCATTCCTACGCCAATTAGAAAGAATGGAATAAAAATGGCGTTCCCGACAAACTCAATTCGGTTCATTAATGGGGATGTGTGTGGAATCAATCGATTAAGTGCCAATCCCGCCAAAAATGCTCCAATGATTGCTTCAATTCCTGCCATCTCTGCGAGAACAGCACCAAGAAAAACCATTACCAAAACAAAAATGTATTGGGAAACATTGTCGTCAAACCGCTTGAAAAACCAACGTCCGATAATTGGAAAAAGTAGCATTACAATCAATCCAAAAACGAGAATAGAAATAGATAACCTTATCCAAAATTCGGTGTTAACTTCTCCTGTGGTCATTCCGACAATTACAGCAAGAACCAAGAGAGCTAATGTGTCAGTTATCATTGTTCCGCCTACTGTGATATTAACTGCTTTGTTTTTTGCCACTCCCATTTTACTGATTAGTGGATATGCTATCAATGTATGAGAAGCAAACATACTTGCCAATAAAACAGAAGTAGGTAAGGAAAATTCTAATACATACAGTCCTGCTAATGTTCCCAAAGTCATTGGAATAAGGAATGTATATAAGCCGAATACTAAACTTTTTCTGCTGTTTTTCTTAAAGTCTGCTAAATCTATTTCCAAACCTGCAAGGAACATAATGTATAAAAGTCCTGCTGTGCCTGACAGGATGATGCTACTGTCTCTTTCCATTAGATTAATTCCGTTTGGTCCAATGACCGCCCCCGCTATAATCAGTCCGAGAAGATGAGGGATTTTTATTTTGTTCAGAATTATCGGGGCGAACAGAATTATTACCAATATCAAAAGGAATTTCAATACTGGATTTGTCAGGGGTAAGGTCGTTTCAAATATGTTCAATAATATCATTCTTTCTCGTTATTGTCTTTACTGTGTCGGGTTCTTTAGCCTTGCGCCCAACAGTATGATAAATAGGACTAATGAAAATATCAGTACCGGATTTCCCAGCGGTAATTCAAATTCGTGTATTAAATGCTTAAAAAAATCTGTCATCTCTTGTCTTATTCATTATTGTATTAATTCTCGTATGAATATACTCAATTCATTTTGGTGCATAGGCAAAATATTGGATCTTCCCGCTTTTTGGTGGGTTGACTTTGTGTTGTCTCGTCCTAAAAAAGTTTACAGAAAGTTGATTTTTATCCATAGTGTTCCCCAAATTTATCCTTGACCTTTTGAAGCACCTGTTTTATATTTTGTTCCTTAGATTTGGGAAAGATAAGCAAAGCTTCATCTTTATCCACAACAATATAATCGTTAAGGTCTTCAATAACAACCAACTTACCATGCTTTGTCCTAATTAGATTTCCAGAAGCATTTTCCAATAAAACTTTAGAACTGATTATGGCATTTTGTTCTGAATCCTTATCCAACTTGTCGTATAAGCTTCCCCAGGTTCCAAGGTCGTTCCAATCAAAAGATGCCGGCAATACATACACATTTTTGCTCTTTTCCATTATGGCATAATCCACCGAAATGTTTTCAGATTTTCCATAATTATCATTTATAAATTCGTCTTCGGAGGTTGTGTTGTACTTCGGAATTCCTTTTTCAAACAGCGCATATAAGCCAGATTGATGCTTCTTAAAGGAAGAAATGATGCTATTGGCACTCCACATAAAAATACCGGCATTCCATAAAAAATGACCTTGATTTAGAAATGATTTTGCGGTTTCATAATTCGGTTTTTCTCGAAATTGCCGTACCAATTTAAGGTCTTCTTTCGAGGATTTATCGTATTCAATATAACCATAACCCGTATTTGGGAATGTTGGCGAAATGCCCAATGTCATCAACGCATCATTTGCCGCACAAAATTCAAAAGCCCTTTGTACGTTTTGTACAAAAGCTTTTTCATCCTCAATCCAGTGGTCGCTTGGAGCAACAATCATGACCGCATCGGGGTTTTCTTTCTGGATTTTTAACGATGCATATAAAATACAAGGTGCCGTGTTTCGCATTGCAGGTTCCAAAACCACTTGGCGTTTGGTCACTTCCGGCAATTGCTCAAACACCAAATCGTTGTATCGCTCATTGGTCAAAATAAAAATGTTCTCCTCTGGAATTAGGTTAGCAAGTCTGTGAAATGTTTTTTGTATAAGTGTCTCCCCAGTGCCCAACATATCGTGAAACTGCTTGGGAAAATCTTGCGTGCTCACCGGCCAAAATCTGGAGCCTACACCTCCGGCCATTAAAATAGCGTAATAGTTTTTGTTCTTCATACTAGTAATTAAATCGCCACAAATTCACTAATTATCTTTAAAGACTTAAAAGCTGTGGACTGATTACTGCTAACTTTTTATAAGTTCTACTTCTGCATTGGGGTTGAAAAGATACAACTTTCCCGTTTTAATCTCAACGCATTCATAACGTTTGGTACGTTTCATCCCTTTCCTAAATATTTTTCCATTATAGAGTTTGAACGCATCGCCTAAAGGTACTTCAAAAACATAAGTTTTATTATTGGGGGCATCAAATTGTTTTAATGCCCATGCCAAAGAAGCATCGGAATCGCTTGAAGCTTTTGGATTTTTAAAATGTTTTGCCAAAAGGGGCAACAGATGTTGAGGGAAAACTTCAGGGTTGATAAATGGCAACATCAGGTGCTGAAAGGTACGCTTCCACTCAACCCCATGGGGCTTAATAAACCGACCGTGGTTTTGGTAGGCTTCAAAATGGGCAATTTCGTGTATCAATGTAATTAAGAATCTATAATGATTTAAATTGGCATTAATGGTAATTTGGTGCCTGTTGTTTGGCAATTTCCTGTAATCGCCATGTCGTGTTTTACGTTCGTTTTTTACCTTAATTACCAAATGGTCATGCTTTAAAAGCTCCAAAACCTGAGGAATGGCCTGTTCTGGAATATAGTGTTGAAGTGTGTTTTGCATTACGGCAAAAATAAGGGATTTCTTTAAGGTTGACGGTTTGTGTTTCTTAAAAAAATAGATTTACTTCGTCATCTTAATAATATCTCTTTTTAAAATTGAAAAAAACTTAACTTTTAAATATAATTTGAAAAAAATAATTTACTTCATATTTTTTTTGTTTCCTGCATTTTTATGGTCACAAGCAGATAGTTCAAAGACAAAACTTTCATTTAGTGGTGATTTTAGATTTAGAACTGAGCAAGATTGGAATTCCCGTAAATCTGACGGAACCTATCGAGATGACAGGACAAGATTAAGATACAGGGCTCGCTTTGGGGTCACTTACGAGCATAAAGATTGGGTATCCTTTGGAATTAGATTGCGCACTGGGGATCCAAAAAAACAACAGGATGCCAATTTAACGCTTGGCGACAATTTTAAGGAATTTGGCACGTTACCGGTTGCCTTTGAAAAAGTTTACGTTAATTTTGAGCACAAATGGTTTTCAGGATGGGCAGGTAAAAATACATTCCCTTTTGAAAAGCAAAACGAATTGTTTTGGAGCGACAATGTTTTTCCTGAGGGAATTTCACTCAGTGGAACATTTAATTTCGAAAATAGTTACGTTCAAAGATTACAAATAAATGCAGGCCATTTTATCCTTGCAACCAATGGTACTTCTTTTGATTCAGATAGCTATTTTCAAGGTCTTCAGTTAGTAACATCACATTGGAAAAATAAACTTGAATTATTTCCTTCGTTTTACCATTTTGAAAAAATGTCCAATATCCCCGATGGAAACGAAACTTTTGCTATTAATTATGATATTGTTCAAATTGGAACAAAAATAGAATTATCTAAAACTCCAATAATTACTGCTGGAGTTGACTACTACTATAATTTAAAAAACTATAATAAAAGTGAGGTTATCCCCCAAGAATTAGCAGATCAAAAAAAGGGACTGGTCACAAGTTTGAGTATAGGTAATCTCAAAAATCAAGGGGACTGGAAATTAGGATTAACTTATACCTATCTTGAACGGTTTGCTGCAGTGGATTTTCTTGCCCAAAATGATTGGGCGAGGTGGGATTATTCAAGTCAAGGATCAAATGATGGTAGACTGACTAATTTCAAAGGAGTTGAAATAATGGGAGGATATGCTATTGACAAAAACATGACATTTAAAATCAAGTGTTTCATAGTTGATCAAATCGTGCCTTATGGGGCGGATAAAGAAACAGGAAATCGTGTCAGGCTTGATTTTGATATTAGATTTTAAAAATTATAGTCGAACATAACAAATATATTACCCCGAAAATAAAAGCATTGCTTTAGTAAATTAAAGAGTGTTTAGCGGAAACTTATATTTATAAATTCATGTTACTTTATATGGAAAAAGATATGACGTTATAATAAATTATCTTAATGTTATTTATGATAATTCATCCTTTTAACTGCTTAATGCTTTATAAGTATCTCATTTAAAAAACATTCCCATGACACCTTTATTGAATGACCCAATCCGATTTGATAATTTGAAAAGGTATAGATAAACACCTTACACATTTTATCATTTGGGCGTTCAATTAAATCATTTCATCATTTTTTCTTCCAAAAAAATGCACAAGTCAAAAAAAAATATATACATTAGTGCAATCGATTACATTTAAAATATAATCGATATGAAAAAATCAAACATTATTTAACCCTAAACCAATAGAACTTAAACAACATGTTAAAAAAATTACTTTTCTCTATAACTTTATTATTGGTCTCAACATATCTGTTGGCACAGACCGTTACCATTGATGAATCAGGAGGTTGGCTCGAATCGGCTTATGTAAAATGGCAACCCGTTGCCGAAGCGGAAAGCTACAATGTATATTATAGTGGCGAGGGCATCACCGACCAAAAAATTGATGACCAGCTTATCCGTTGCTATGGTAGTTATAACCGTGCCGATATATTGGGTCTTAAAGCAGGCACGTACACTATTACAGTAGCCCCTGTAATCTCTGGTGTAGAAGGTACAGGAACAACAACAGGTTCCATAACCGTTGAAGCACATGACCGTACCGGTTTTGCCTTTGCAAATGGACGGATCCCTGGAGCATATAATGCCGATGGCACACCTAAATCCGGTGCCGTCATTTTATACATCACCGAAAATACAAAAAACACCATTTCACTTACTGTCACTGGAGCAAATGCCAATCCATGCATTGGTCTACAAACCATTTTGGATGGGTTTAAAAAAGGAAATGACATTCGGCCCTTAATTGTGCGTTTGGTTGGACAAATTACAGATTTATCCTATATGCTAAATGGGGACATCGTTATTGAAAATAAAAATAACGCCTCCAGCTATATCACGTTTGAAGGTGTGGGAGATGATGCGGTAGCCGACGGTTGGGGAATCCGGGTCAAAAATGCAACGAATATTGAAATCCGTAATATTGGAACCATGAACTGTAACAGTGGTGAGGGTGATAATATCGGGTTACAACAAAATAATGATTATATATGGGTACACAATTGTGACTTCTTTTATGGCGATGCAGGTGGCGATGCTGACCAAGCAAAAGGTGATGGCGCATTGGATTGTAAAAGATCAACTTATGTTACGTTTTCATATAACCACTTTTGGGATTCTGGAAAGAGTAATCTTTTAGGTTTAAATGAAGACACCACAATTGGTTTATATATCACATATCACCACAACTGGTATGATCACTCCGATTCCCGTCATCCGCGTGTACGCTTTTACTCTGCCCACGTGTACAACAACTATTATGATGGCAACTCAAAATATGGTGTTGGGTCAACTGAAGGGTCTTCTGTTTTTGTTGAAAACAATTATTTTAGACATTGTAAGTATCCCATGCTTACGTCTATGCAGGGTACAGATATTTACTATGGCACTGGAGGAACTTTTTCAAGTGAGGATGGTGGAACCATTAAAGCCTATAATAATTCCATAAGTGGTGAAACTCGATTTATTCCTTATGATGCTATCAATTACCCCGTCGAATTTGATGCGTATGTAGCAACAACCAGGGGCGAAACTATCAGCAGCGGTATAACTTCAAAGCAAGGCGCCAATACTTACAACAACTTTGATACTGATCCTGCCTTATATGTTAAAGATTTAGTAGTTGACACACCTGAAACAGCAAAAAACAAGGTGATGCAATATTCGGGACGCATGAATGGCGGTGATTTTAATTGGGTTTTTAATGATGCCGTTGACGATACATCTTCCGATGTGAATGCTTCACTTAAAGCTGCACTTTCAGGTTATGCAACCGCTCTGGTTTGTGTACAGGGTGATGTTGGTCCAGATCCAGAAATAACCCTTTCGGCCAATGCAGGAGATGGACAGGTAAGTTTAAGTTGGATCACAGGCAATTTTACAGCTTCATCATTTGAGATATTTAGAGATACTGACTCTGACCCTTCAGGTAGAATTAGCATATCAACCATATCAGATCCTGCTATATCAAGTTATATAGATGGCACTGTCACTAATGATACTACCTATTATTATTGGGTGGTTGCGGATGGGGCAATTGAATCGAATGTGGCTTCTGCAACACCAACAGAAGGAGCTGCTGGTACCGGTAATGAAATACATAACTTCACAGAATCAGGCTTAACCAGTACATTCTATACAATAACGGGAAATCTTTCAACCTCTAAAGGTGATGCCCACTATAACGACCTCACGCTTACGCAATGTCTAAAAATAGAGTCTGTCACCAATATTTCCTTTACAACAGTTCAGGAAAGCACATTAACCCTGGTATTCAATGATGGTTTTTCCGGGACAATTAAAGTGAACGGCGTAAACCAAATTATAAGTGGAGGACTGCTTACAATGACAATCCCCGCTGATTCTTACGAAATTACCAAGGATGTCACTGCGAATCTTTACTACATGAGTGTTCAATATAGCTCACTAGGTTTAAAAGATGTTGAGACACCAAAACTAAAACTATATCCAAATCCGGTATCAAACAACTTATACCTATCCTCCCATGAAAGCATAGAAAAGGTTCAAGTTTATAATATGTTGGGTGTATTGGTCAAAAGTGTTGAAGATTCATTTGAAAGCATCAACATGAGTGATGTAAGTAACGGAAGCTATTTGGTAAAAGTATTTACTGACCAAAGCGTTGTGGATAGAATCATTATAAAAAGATAATTTCATTAATAGCAAGTGTAAATTTAAATTCAAGCCAAGAGACTTCCTGTTTTGGAGGTCTCTTGTTTTTTCAAGCTGTTTTAACGTGAATAATATAAGCCGTTTGATGCCGAAAATCCTTGTTCTTCAATCCTAACAATTCGGGAAGGGAACAGAATCCCGAACAATCGGGACGGCCCTTTTGCCAATCCAATACCACGTTATTTAATTGAAATTAAATCATTTGCAATAAATCATTCATGTTATTAAATGTTTTGGTTGCCAGAGATTCCAATTCATTGTTATAATCATGTGCAGTAAATCCAAACACGTCAAAACCACCATTTTTGGCCGCTTTTATTCCTGTTACACTATCTTCAATAATTAAGCAATAAATCGGTAAGTTCTAGATTGAACCTGATTTTTTTCACTGGACCACCTGAGGCCACATAAATCGGTTCAATAATCATTTGCCATTTTTACCAGTACCCTATTTGCAATGGGTTCGCTATCCACCAGTACCCCATCACAATCAAAAATGATGCATTTGTATTTACGACTTGATTTCATATTAATATCCAGTAAATTTTAATTGGTGTTTCCAAATTCAGTTAAATATACAGCAAATCAATAGTTTCAGTATCTTTACTTTTAGATTAATTAATATACTTA
>DASWKU010000258.1:0-6820 GCA_036396455.1 Flavobacteriaceae bacterium | reverse complement strand
TAAATATCGGCTGTCCGCTAAAATTTGTACTTTTACCCATGGCAAACTTTTTTTGTGTCGAAACTCAAAAGTAGCCATTCCGGGTGGTACTATAAAATGTGCTGCCCGGTTTTAAATTTTTTACCGGACACTAATGATTTTTAATCAAATAGCTCAATAATTTCCTGAAGAATACGAATTGGGCGATGGTTTACTTTGGACATAAAACACCAGTGGGTTTCGGAGGTTGTTACAAGTCTGCCCGATTTTTTGTTGTAGATTTCAACCATTCTGGTGGAAGTAACACCTTCAGATTTGGTGACGAAGGTTTTTAAAAGCAATTCATCACCTAAAATAGCCTGACCTTTATATTGGATATGATGGCTTATCATGACCCAATAAAAATGCTCAAGAATATGCTGCGTTGCTTTTGAATTCCAATGCTCTTCGGCTACATCCTGTACCCATTGCACATAACGCACATTGTTGACGTGGTTGAGGTCGTCCAAATCATCTTGGACAACAGTCGTGAATTTCTCGTAGACTTGCACTGAATTATTTTTCTGTAATTTCCACCTCAAACAATCTGTCCCAACGTTTCCCGGTCACAAAAATAGTCTTGGTTTCGGGGTTATAGGCAATGCCATTTAGCACGTCCAACCCTTGATGTTGGGTCACCAATTTTTGCAATGGAGAAAAATCTATTACACCTTCAATTGCTCCATTTTTTGGGTTGATAATGGCCACGCCGTTCAATTGATAGCGGTTGGCATAGATTTTACCGTTGATCCATTCCAATTCGTTGAATCCTACAACCTTTCCGCGATTATGGTAGGCTTGGATGTGATTTTCTTCAGCTTGTGTTTCAGGATTTAATATCCAGATATTTTCTGTCCCATCACTTTTATACATCACGTTACCATCATTACAAAGTCCCCAGCCTTCCTTACTTTGTCCATATTTAAAACTGCCGGTTTTTTCAAAGGTTGCTAAATCATAAACAAATCCAGTGTTTTCCTGCCAAGTGAGTTGATATATTTTATCGTTTAAAATGGTCAATCCTTCTCCAAAATAGTCTTTGGAAAGATCGATGTTTTTTAAAATCTTGCCAGTTTTATAATCAACCTTCCTTAATTTGGATTCGCCATAATGTCCCGTACTTTCATAAAGTTCTCCGTTGTGGAATTCCAAGCCTTGTGTATAAGACGTGATGTCGTGGGGATATTCATTGATGATTTTATAGCTGTAAATTTTTGGCCGTTCATTATTTAAAACCGTAATTTTTGCCGATAGACTTTCAGAATTGTCATTGTAATTAACGATGGCGGTGAGGTTATGCGTACCCAATTTTAAATTTTGAGTTGAAAATGGGCTTTCAATGTTTTTATCATCAATTTGGTAAGTGACTGAATTTATCTTAAGGTTTTTAGGATTTGCCAATGAGATTTCTAAAGTCTCTCCAAGAATAATGGTGTTTTTTTTGACATTGGTTTCAATTGAAAAATTTTTGGACTTGGTGTTGTTGCCATTTCCACAGGAAACTAAAAATGATACCGTAAAGATGGTTATCAAAAATGGTATTGAGCTCTTCATCATTCAAAATTTTGGGCAAGTTATTTAATAAAATTCAGTTTAAAAAATCATTGCATAACTATTAAAAGGTTGTATCTTTGCTGTCGGCAAGTCCTACACAACCAGCTCCTGCTGAATCCTCCAGGGCGGGAACGCAGCAAAGGTACGCGGTCGTAGCGGTGTGATGTAGGTAGCTTGCCGTTTTTTGTGCCATAAACTTTCCGTTTTTGTTGTATTTTTGAAACTCCAAACCTTTCAAAATTTATGTCCAAAGTTGTTTTAATTACAGGGGGTTCATCCGGAATAGGGAAATCCATAGGTGAATTTTTGACCGAAAAGGGTTTTACGGTTTATGGCACGAGTAGGAACCCCAAAGCCTGTTCGGATAGTAAAATTCCTTTGATTACTTTGGATGTCACCGATAGCTCATCCATTAAAGCAGTTGTAAAAGAGATATTGGGTAAAGAAGGTCGATTGGATGTGTTGATCAATAATGCTGGTGCCGGAATTACTGGACCTTTGGAGGAAATCCCCGAAACTGAAATCAAGCGAAACTTTGAAACCAATTTTTTTGGCCCACTTAACACGATTAAAGCTGTTTTGCCACACATGCGTGAACAGGGTTCAGGATTGATTGTTAACATCACATCCATTGCAGGTTATATGGGGTTGCCCTATCGTGGAATTTATTGTGCAAGCAAGGGTGCTTTGGAACTTATAACCGAAGCTTTTAGAATGGAAATTAAAGATTTCAATATAAAAATGGTCAATGTGGCTCCTGGAGATTTTGCAACCAATATTGCCGCCGGACGTTACCATGCACCCGTTATTGAAGGTTCGCCTTATGAAAAAAAATATGGTTCCGTGCTAAAAGCTATTGATGAAGATGTGAACAAAGGGAATGACCCAAAGTTGGTAGCTTCGGAGATTTATAGAATTATCAACACTTCAAATCCCAAAGTTCATTACAAAGTCGGAGCATTCATGCAAAAATTCTCCATTGTTTTAAAACGAATTTTACCGGATAAAGTTTATGAAAGATTGTTGCTTAATCATTATAAATTGTAATTTTGCAGTCTCGTCCCGATCCCGATAGCTATCGGGACTATCGGGATCGTGATAAAAACACGAATTAAACAAACACATTTGCATGAAATTTTTTATTGATACTGCCAATCTGGAACAAATTAGAGAAGCACAGGACCTTGGCGTTTTGGATGGTGTTACGACAAACCCGTCATTAATGGCAAAGGAAGGCATTACCGGTCATGATAATATTATGAAACATTACATTAATATCTGCAATATTGTGGATGGTGATGTGTCTGCCGAAGTGATTTCAACCGATTTTAAGGGAATGGTAAGAGAAGGAGAGGCCTTGGCCGATTTGCATGAACAGATCGTCATTAAATTGCCAATGCTCAAGGATGGCGTAAAAGCGTGTAAATATTTTAGTGATAAAGGTATTAAGGTCAACATGACGTTGGTGTTTTCTCCAGGTCAGGCACTGTTGGCCGCCAAAGCGGGAGCGACTTATGTTTCACCGTTTATTGGCCGTTTGGATGATATTTCGACTGATGGTTTGAATTTGATTTCTGAAATCAGGCTCATTTATGACAACTATGGATTTGATACCGAAATTTTGGCAGCTTCAGTACGACACACCATGCATGTCGTTGATTGTGCCAAACTGGGTGCCGATGTGATAACCGGGCCATTAAGTTCTATAACTGGATTGTTAAACCATCCGTTGACCGATATAGGTCTTGCTAAGTTTTTGGAAGATTATAAAAAAGGGAACTAAAAATTTCAGATAGAAGGGCTGAAAAGTAATCTTATCATATAATAAATGGTTTTGGCCTAAAATAGAACGCAGATGACGCTGATTTTTTATGATTTAAAAGATTAGTGACCATCATAAGAATCTGCTTCATCAGCGTTCCATTAATAATTTGAAGGAAAGCCACCATATACTTTTTGTTCCGTTTCTATTATTCCTTAAAGTGAACCACTTGTTTTAATTGTTCCTCAAATTCTGAAGTAAATATAAGGGCATTGGCATTTATGATTTTGGAATCTTTACCTACCAAAATGGATTTATTCACTGAGTTTATGGCTAAAGTTTCCAGTGCTTCATTGGGATCCTTAAACTGAAATTCCTTGGTTACAGGAAATTTATGCTGATTCAAAATATTTTTCCAATGTGCCTTATCATCATTGTTAATGTTGATGCCAATAAAATCAATATTGGGAAATTTAATTTCCAATTGGCTCACTTTATAATGACTATTTCTCATCATCAAAGGCAAAGTTGAAGACCAAAAATATATTACTGTTGGTTTTGTAATGATAGAGTCAAAGCCAATCTCTTTATCGTTGTAATCCACCAGTCTAATATTTGGTAATGTATTCCCGCTTTTTAACCTTTTTATTGAAAAAAAGAAATTATTGATAATTTCTTTGTCTTTTTCACTGCTACTCTTTTGAAGAAACGAAGTTAACATCTGTTGTGTTGCCAAACTGTCTTCACTTTTAGAGATAAAATCCCTGGTGGTCATTTTCAGTAAATTGTTCTTGATCATCTCACTTGATACCAAACTGTCAATCAGATTTAATTTTTCAAGGTTGTAAATAGCAGATTTGCTATTGAAAACATCGTGATGTGTTTTGGTTTTATAAAACTTTTGGAGTGCCAGATTGTTAAAATGATAAAATAAAAAGTTATTGTAGGTATAAAATGCACTTAGACCTTCGAGATTGTAATCAACATTTTTTCTGAAATCATAAAAATCATCGGGCAAATCTTTGTAATGTATTAAATTGCCATAACCATAATACCCAAAAGGATAAATTTCCTTATTGGCATAATAATTATAATTGATACTGGTTTTAGCCAAAGTCCTGAAGAAATCGGAATACTGTTTTTGGCTTAAAAATTCATTGAGTTTGTCTAACTTACTTTCTCTAATGGAATCCAAAACCTGCTCAAACTGTTCAGGTTCCATTTGGCACAATTGTCTAAAGTTTTGATTGTCTGCCTCATTTTCCAAAAAGGTTCTGATCAAATAATTATTCTTTCGCGCACCTTTTCCGGTAAAAACCAGGGATTCGTCAAAATCAATGGTATTCAAGCTCAATAAAATACTGTCTTTAGGTTCTAATAGAATCCATTGGTATTCACCACCATGGGCGAATGCGTACAGCCCAGACGCAAAATTTGAAATTTTACGAAGAAAACGATTGTTTTGGTCCAAATATAAAGTGTCAACTTCATCTTTGGTATTATAGAGCAGTACATAGTCGTTACTGGGATTGATGATCTCACCTCCAATATAGGCATAGTCCCCAGTCTCCTTTGTGTTGTTTTTACAACTAAACACAGTAATTAACGCCATTAAAACAGCAGAGTATAATTTCATAAATAGTATCGACTAGGATTCAATTAATAGACAAAAATAGAGTTTGAAGTCAAAAGCTCTTGTTAATGCGCTGTTAAATATTACTTAAGGCTCCTATTTGTTTTAACTAATGGGCAGTTTTTTCTACTTTTGCACCGAATTTAAAAACAGCGCTATGTTATCGGTTTCAAATCTTTCGGTTCAATTTGGTAAACGCATTCTATTTGATGAAGTCAATATCACCTTCAATAAAGGCAATTGTTACGGAATTATTGGTGCCAATGGTTCAGGTAAATCCACGTTTTTAAAGATATTGGCAGGAAAAAAGGACCCAACTTCAGGTCAAGTTCATTTGGAACCTGGTAAAAGAATGTCGGTTTTGGAGCAAAACCATAATGTTTATGACGCGCATACGGTTCTGGAAACGGTGATCATGGGCAACAAACCTTTGTTCAAGATCAAAACAGAAATGGATGCGCTTTATGCCAATTATTCCGACGAAAACGCTGATAAAATTGGAGAATTGCAAGTGCAGTTTGAAGAGATGAATGGTTGGAACGCCGATAGTGATGCTGCTGCAATGCTTTCGAATTTGGGCATTAAAGAAGAATTCCATTATACGTTGATGCAGGATATGGATGGCAAACAAAAGGTAAGGGTCTTGTTGGCCCAAGCTTTATTTGGTAATCCGGATGTATTGATCATGGATGAGCCCACCAACGATTTGGATTATGAAACGATTTCGTGGCTTGAAAACTTTTTGGCCAATTATGACAATTGTGTGATTGTGGTTTCCCATGACCGTCACTTTCTGGATGCCGTCTGTACCCATGTTTCGGATATCGATTTTGGAAAAATCAATCACTTTTCAGGGAACTATACCTTTTGGTACGAATCGTCGCAGTTAGCTGCCAGACAACGTGCCCAACAAAATAAAAAAGCCGAGGAAAAGAAAAAGGAACTTGAAGAATTCATTAGACGTTTTTCTGCCAATGTTGCCAAATCCAAACAGGCAACCAGTAGAAAGAAAATGATCGATAAGCTCAATATTTCGGAGATCAAACCCTCTAGCAGACGTTATCCTGCCATTATTTTTGAACGCGATAGGGAAGCCGGGGACCAAATTTTGAATATTGAAAACCTTTCAGCTTCAATTGATGGCGAAGTGCTGTTTCAAAATGTGGGTATCAACCTTGCAAAAGGTGACAAAGTGGTAGTGTATTCAAAAGATTCAAGGGCTACAACAGCGTTTTATGAAATTATAAGTGGCAATGAAAAAGCCGATTCTGGAAAATATGCTTGGGGAATTACGACATCCCAGTCCTATTTGCCATTGGACAACAGTTCATTTTTCAACAATAAATTGACGCTGGTGGATTGGTTGCGCCAATGGGCCACGACCGAAGAAGAACGGGAAGAAGTGTACATTCGCGGATTTCTTGGCAAAATGATCTTTAGTGGCGAAGAAGCGCTTAAAACTGCCAATGTCTTGTCAGGTGGTGAAAAGGTGCGTTGCATGTTAAGCCGAATGATGATGATAAAAGCCAATGTGTTGATGTTGGATGAACCTACCAACCATTTGGATATGGAGAGCATTACTGCATTTAATAACTCCCTGAAAAACTTTAAAGGAACGGTGCTGTTCACCACGCACGACCATGAATTTGCCCAGACCGTTGCCAATCGGGTCATTGAGTTAACGCCAAACGGTGTCATCGACAGATATATGACCTTTGATGACTATATGGGTGATAAAAAGATAAAGGAACAACGCGAAAAAATGTACGCTATAACAGCTTAAAACATAGACCATGATCCCGAATGTTTTCGGGATTTTTTTATTCTTGTAATTCTGAATTTACTTCCTCTAC
>DASWKU010000257.1:0-3460 GCA_036396455.1 Flavobacteriaceae bacterium | reverse complement strand
GTTTCAAGTTCTTCTGCTTTGGTTGTGGCCTGGGTCCATTTTTTGTTGACAACTTTTGGATGCCATAAAAAAGTAACTCCCCAACTTATTGCAAAAATTGCTTATGAAGCCGAGGTTTTGGAGCACAAAGGGCCAGGTGGGCGAATGGATGAATATACCATTGCCATCGGGAATATCATTTATATCGATACTTCTAAAGATTCAGATTATAAGACTATTGGAACATCTTTGGATGGATTGATCTTGGCAGAATCTGGAGTTCCCAAGGAAACCATAGGGCTTCTTTCCCATGTAAAGACCAATGCCATCAAATCAATTGATTTCATCAAAAGAAAACATCCTACCTTTGATATCAAAACCGCTAATTTGGAAGATTATCAAAAGTATTCAGAAGAAATCCCAAAAGATTTAAAGCCTTATTTTTATGCCGCGATTAAAAATCACTGTATTACACAAAAGGCATTAACTGTGTTTGAAGACAACCCTACAAATCCAAAATTAATTGGAGAACTGATGAATGAACATCACCACGTCTTGAAAGACTATTTGAAAATAACCGTTCCTGAAATTGATGAGATGATTGATGCCGCTTTAGAAGCTGGAGCCTATGGCGCAAAAATTGTCGGCTCTGGTGGTGGAGGGAGTATTGTGGCATTATCTCCTCCTGATAAAAAGGATTTGATCATTAAAAAGTTACTCGAAGTTGGCGCGAAATCTGCTTATGGGGTTACTGTAGCCGAAGGTTCAAAACTAGTATAAAATGCATGCAAACCTAATCATATTGGCCGGTGGTGCTTCTTCTAGAATGAATAATTCATTAGAACTTGGACATAATGTTCCAAAAGTAAGCAAAGCCTTGATTGGTATGGACAAAGATGGTCGGCCCATTTTGGATTATCTCCTTTATAATGCTGAAAAAGCAGGTTATAAAAACGTGTATTTGGTAGTTGGTGAACATTCCGAAGGATTTAAAAAATGTTATGGGAATAAAACTAAAAACAACACCTTTAAAGGATTGAACATATCCTACGCCATTCAATATATTCCTAAGCATAGAGCCAAACCTTTTGGTACTGCCGATGCCCTTTTTCAAGCTTTGGAACAATACCCGAACTTACAGAATGAAGCCTTTACGGTTTGCAATAGTGATAATCTATATTCTGTTGAAGCTTTTTCTGTGCTTAAAAATTCTAGGGACAACCACGCCTTTATCGCTTATAATAGAGACGGTTTAAATTTTACAATGGATCGTATTTCCAGGTTTGCCTTGGTACTTTTGGATTCTGAAAACTATTTGGTGGACATAGTAGAAAAACCTTCAACTGATACTATTGATTCTTTTAAGGATCGTTTCGGAAAATTTAGGGTCAGTATGAACATTTTTAAATTCAACGGAAAAGAAATTTATCCATTCCTAAAGGATTGTCCAATACACCCAAAAAGAGATGAAAAGGAACTTCCAATTGCAGTCTTGAATATGTGCAATTCCATTCCGAGAGCTATGAAAGGTTTCTTGTTAAGTGAGCATGTTCCTGATTTAACATCGAAAGAAGACATTTCGATTTTAAAAACATATATTCAAGAACACTATAAAACATAAAAAGTTTTTGGAAGATACGATTAAGCAATGTGTTTTAAAATTCTTATTTCTTTCCTTTTAAAATCAATATAGTGATCTTCTTTTAATTCATTTAGAAGAATATTTAAAGTAGGTCTTGAAGTTCCTATAAGTGAAGCAATATCTTTTTGTGTGAATGGATGTTTAATCACCATATTACCGGTTTTTTCACAATTATAACCATATTCGGTGCAGAGTTCATCCAAAAATTCCTTTAATCTCGTTTTGGCATCTTTAAAGAGCAATATCTGAAGGCGGCGTTCCAACTTTTGTAATTTTAGGCCAATAAACTTGTATATTTTAAAACTGAACGCTTGATTGTTCCTCATCAATTCGTGCAAGGTTGGCACGCCAATGGGGCATATCGTAGTATGGTCAACTATGGATTGTGCAAACTCGTTTCTTTTATCTTCCCCTAAAATGGCCTTTTCACCAAATAACTCCCCTCTTGTCAAAATGGCTTTTACCACTTCCGCGCCATCCTCGCAATAATATCCTATTTTGACTTTTCCTCTTTCAATTAAATACACCTTATTGGATCGGTCCTCTTCAAAATAGATATAGTCGCTCTTTCTGTACTCATCAAAACTATGCCCTTTTTTATAGGCCCTAAATTTATGGGGGCAAAGAATTTTGAAAAGATTGACATCTTCAAAATACCACAAGGATTTCATCGCTTTTAGTTTTTTGTTAGCCTTTATATTGTCGGGATTGAACCATAATCATTACAATAAAAAAGGCCCTTAAAATCAAGAGCCTTTTCATCTTTTATGACGCATTATTTATGAAGCATTCTGCTTCTTGATTAAATTTAATGCCGATCCTTCGTTAAACCATTCAATTTGTGGTTGGTTATAACTATGGTTTGCTTTGATGGTATCTTGAGTTCCATCGGCATGAACGAATTCAATGGTCAATGGCTTACCGGGTGCGAATTCATTTAAATCCAAAAAGTTGATCGTATCATTTTCCTGAATTAGGTCATAATCATTTTCGTTGGCAAATGTCAAAGCCAACATGCCTTGTTTTTTTAGGTTGGTTTCATGGATCCTTGCAAATGATTTCACCAAAACTGCCACAACCCCTAAAAACCTTGGCTCCATTGCCGCATGTTCACGAGATGAACCTTCACCATAATTATGGTCTCCCACAACAATGGTTTTAATCCCTTTGGCTTTATAGTTTCGTTGCACATCTGGAACTCCGCCATATTCACCGGTCAACTGATTTTTTACGAAGTTGGTTTTCTTATTATAAGCATTAACTCCACCAATTAAACAGTTGTTGGAAATATTGTCCAAATGGCCCCTAAAACGCAACCAGGGTCCAGCCATGGAAATATGATCTGTTGTACACTTTCCAAAAGCCTTGATCAATAATTTAACACCTTTTATAGAATTTCCTATAGGTTCAAAAGGCTCCAATAATTGTAACCTTTCAGATGTTGGGCTTACCGAAACATTGACCTTACTTCCATCGGCAACCGGTTCAACATAACCCGCATCCTCGACTGCAAATCCCATTGGTGGTAATTCTATTCCCTTTGGTTCATCCAATTTTACACTCTCGCCATCTTCATTTATCAAAGTGTCATGCATGGGATCAAAATCCAAACGCCCAGAAATCGCAATGGCCGCAACCATTTCCGGTGAGCCCACAAAGGCATGGGTATTGGGATTTCCGTCAGCACGTTTGGAGAAATTTCTATTGAACGAATGTACAATGGTATTTTTTTCATCACCTTTTACATCACTTCTGTCCCATTGCCCAATACATGGCCCACAGGCATTGGTAAAAATGGTGGCATCCAGATCTTCAAAGATTTTAAGGATTCCATCGCGT
>DASWKU010000256.1:0-6056 GCA_036396455.1 Flavobacteriaceae bacterium | reverse complement strand
TTCCATTGTATGTAATGATACACGTGTTTTGGTCGCCAATGTGTTTGTGGCTTACCATCATATTCCGTTTCAATTTTGATAAGGCCACTTAAAAAACAGGCATCGCTCACCAATTTACTTCCTTTGCCATGATCGATATGTCTGTCATCAATGGCATTGCAAATTACGATCTCCGGTTGGTAGTTTCGGATCATTTTAATGAGCTCCATTTGATGTGCTTTATCGTTGACAAAGAAACCATCAGCAAAACCTAAATTTTTCCTAAAAGCAACTCCTAAAATTTTAGATGCATTCTCAGATTCTTCCTTTCTTGTTTTCTCAGTCCCTCGCGTTCCCAATTCGCCACGCGTTAAATCTAAAATTCCAACGATTTTCCCATTTGCAATTTCTTTAGCTAGGGTTGCACCGCAACCCAGTTCCACATCATCTGGATGCGCTCCAATGGCGAGTATATCTAGTTTCATAAGCTCGTTTTTTCTTTTTTTAAGGCCTTTTCAATTCTTGAATCGGGAATCAACCATATAATGGCAACCAAAATATAAAAAGAGCCACTTAACCATACATTAAAAAATGAAGATAGGATTCCTAAAATATACAAAATTGGCGAACTCTTTCCCTTTAAGTCTTTACCCAAGGCCTTTGCTAAAATAGAATCCTTACCATGGTCCTTAATGATAAGGCTTTGCAGAATAAAGTAGGCTATAGCTGCCCCCAACAAAATTATGCCATATAAAAAAATCGAAGCTGAAGTAAAATGGTTCTCGCCCATCCAACCCGTTACAAAAGGCACTAACGACAACCAAAACAGCAAATGCATATTGGCCCATAAAATTTTACCGGTAACATGTTTTACGGTTTGCATCATGTGATGGTGGTTGTTCCAATAAATGGCCAAGTAAATAAAGCTCAAAATATAGCTTACAAAAACAGGAAACAGGGGTTTTAAATCTTCAAAGTCACCACCATGGGGCACTTTAAGTTCCAAAACCATAATGGTAATAATAATGGCCAAAACGCCATCGGTAAATGCTTCCAACCTTCCTTTTGTCATCTTTATGGTTTGGTTATGAGGTGTTTGCGTTTAACTTTGGCAACGGCCTGTTCAATGTCATCCATCAAATCCTGCTTGGATTCGATTCCTGTGGAAAAACGAATTAAACCATTACTGATTCCCAAATCATCCCGCTCTTTTTGGGCCAATGATGCATGGGACGTTAAATATGGGGAAACCATGGTGCTTTCCACCCCAGCAAGACTCATGGCAGGCTTGATAAGTTGTAATTCCTTTTGAAACTGTAAAGCATCCAATCCATCATTTAGCTCGAAGGACAACATACCCCCAAAACCCCTCATTTGGGATTTTGCCAATTCATATTGTGGATGGCTTTTTAACCCAGGATAATGTACCCTTTTAACCTCTTCATGCTGTTCTAAAAACTTGGCCAAACGCTTGGCATTTCGGTTTTGAGCTTTTACACGCAATGCTAATGTTTTTATGCTTCGTTCCAGCATCCAAACCATAAAATCACTTAAGGAACCTCCCATATTTTTGGCTACATGCCAAATTTTTTCCATGTTTTCTTGTGAACTTGCCACAACTCCGGCCAAAATATCGGAATGACCACCAAGATATTTTGTGGCCGAATGCATCACGACATCAATTCCAAAATCGATGGGGTTTTGGTTTATTGGACTAGCGAACGTATTGTCTATTGTGGTTAAAATACCTTTAGATTTAGCCAATGCTGCAACTCCTCTTAAATCCGTAATGGTCAACAACGGGTTTGAAGGCGTTTCAATATGTATGACCTTGGTGTTGGGCCGAATTGCTTCTTCAAAATCTGAAACTTCATAGCCATTGGCAAAGGTGTATTCAATACCGAATTTTGGAAGTTCTTCTCGTATAAAACTCACGGTTCCTCCATATAATGTATTCTGAAACACCACATGGTCTCCCTTTTTTAAGAATGCCAAAAGCATGGTGCTCAATGCCGCCATGCCCGAACCAAAAATCATGGCATCCTCGGCATGCTCCAATGCAGCAATCTTTTTTGCCAAATGTTCCTGGTTTGGGGTATTGAAATAGCGTGGATAGCGTTTAATATCCACTTCATCAAAAGCATAGGACGTGGCCATGTATATTGGAGACACAGTGCCTTTAAATTGTTCGTCCTTAATCTCTCCAATGTGGGTGCAAATGGTGTTTAGCCCTAGTTTTTTGTGAGACATGATATGGGTTTATTTATACTGCTTAAAATTACAAATAATCTTTAAACTTTGACCAACTTCCAATTTCCTTTCTTAAACCAAACAATGGCCACAATTGCAATTATTATTTCAGCTAATGTAATTGCCATAAAAACTCCAGACGGCCCAAAATCCAAGGTAATTGCCATGAGATAGGCGATAGGCAACTGAAATAACCAAAAACACACAAAATTAATGTAGGTAGGTGTTTTGGTATCCCCGGCCCCATTAAACGAATTGATCACCACCATACCATAACCGTAAAAAATATAGCCGGCAGCTATGATACGCAAACACATACTGCCATATTTAATAACATCTGGAGTTGTATTAAACAAACTAATAATTTGTGATGCAAATACAAGATAGATTATAGAAACCAAACCCATAAACCATGCATTGTATTTTCCAGTTTTCCAAACCGATTGTTCTGCTCTATCGGGCTGTTGTGCACCTAGATTTTGACCGACCAAAGTTGCGGCAGCATTACTCATGCCCCATGCAGGCATTAAAGTAAACATCATGACCCGAATCGCAATCGTGTATCCAGCTAGGACTTCACTGCCAAATTCGCTCATAATCCGCACTAAAAACACCCAACTTGACGTACCAATTAAAAATTGTCCAATCCCACCAAGAGACACTTTAATTAAATTGAACATGACTTCAATTCTGAGAACCACGTCTTTTATTCGAATCTTAATTTTACTGAAACCATAAAATAGAATGACCAATTGAAATATAACCGCAATTCCGCGACCTATTGTCGTTGCGATGGCTGCACCTTCAACGCCATGTGCCTGAATGGGTCCAAATCCAAAAATGAATATGGGATCAAGTACAATGTTCAACCCATTGGATAAAATAAGTGCTTTCATGGCAACAGAGGCATTACCTGCACCTCTAAAAACGGCATTGATCAAAAACAACAGCATAATGGTAATATTGCCTCCTAAAAGCACTTGTGTATATCCATACCCTTCAGCTATTAAATCGGGTTCGGCACCCATAAGTGCCAAAATCTCTTTTGCATATAAAATGCCTATTACACTCACTATTGTTGCAACAGCAACACCTAGAAAAATAACCTGAACAGCCGCTTGGGATGCACCTTCAAGGTTCTTTTCTCCAACACGTCTAGCAACAACGGCAGTTGCTGCCATGCTCAATCCAATGGCAACGGCATAAACCAAAGTGATTACAGATTCGGTCAAGCCAATGGTTGCAACGGCATTTACACTCACTTGGGAGACATATAAAATATCCACCAAAGCAAAAATGGATTCCATGAGCATTTCCAAAATCATGGGAATTGAGAGCATAAAAATTGCACGACGTATGCTTATGGACGTAAAGTCCTGCTCCTTACCTTTTACGGCCATTACAAAATATTTTAAATATTGTTTTATTGAAATTTTATCTGATTGCATGATAATTATATTAATAAATAGACTGCACTAAAGACCAAAGTCTTCAGTATTTTATGGTGTCACTAGGTTCGTGACGCTTTTTTTGGAACTATAATTTAAACAATCATAAGCGTAGTGCAAATATGAAAAATATTCTCTAATTATTATTTAAAGGTGCGAAATTTTTGATTATTTGTTTAAAAGCAAATATTGTTGAATGTGGCAAAATCTATATTCAAAAATTAAGAAGACAGAACATTTTTTAAAATTATTTCACCCTACTTTTTTTTGATATCTTTATTTGAATGGTTGGCCGAATTAAAAACTCCACATTTTGGCACTATTTTGACGGTATATAGAAAACCCATTGCAACATAACGTTTCATGTTTTTGATTTTCTATTTTAAAAAAACTTACATTCCAGTTGAACGTAATTGGAGCTTTAAACAATAATTCATTTCCTTCAAGTCAGCAACTTATGAAATCAAAAAAAATTAATAGCTGTCATTGTGTTAACTTTTGCAATATCATGCCAATTTTGGGTTTACTGGGTCTTTAATATTTTTACCCAGTAGTGGTAAAAATTTTCCAAATATTGCCATAGGCGGTCCAGGTTTTGAGTTCCCGGTATGGCATTGGAACGGAAAAAACTATACGTATTATGGCACCATTACAAACGATACATTAGAGAAATCGCAGGCTTTATTCTTAGAAGAAGCTTCTAAACTTTATATGGAATCCATATCAAATTAAGTGCAACCAACGTATTTATTTCTTATAAAATTTTGCATGTTTTCTATAAGCCAAAATACCTACAAGTGCCACCAATCCTATGGCAATGGCTATAATTTGAAAACTTGCTATTTGTTGCCCAGATTGGTAGGAATGTAGTCCCGCTAAATAAAAATTAACTCCAAAATAGGTAAACATAATACTTGAAATTGCTATAATTGATGCCAAATTAAAGGCAAAGCGACCGCGAAGTCCAGGAACCAATCTCATGTGTATCACAAAGGCATAAACCATAATGCTGATCAATGCCCAAGTCTCCTTGGGATCCCAACCCCAATAGCGGCCCCAGCTTTCGTTGGCCCACATGCCTCCCAAAAAGTTGCCAATAGTGAGCATGACCAAGCCAACAGTTAAGGCCATTTCGTTGATGACGGTCAACTCTTTTATGTTCAACAACATTTTGCCTTTATTGGAACGTGTTGTAAAAATCATGAGCAATAGCGCAGTAACCCCCAAAATCATTCCCAAGGCAAAAGGGCCATAACTGGCTACAATAATGGCCACGTGTATCATGAGCCAATAACTGTCCAAAACCGGCTGCAGATTTTCGATGGCCGGATCCATCCAGTTCCAATGGGCCACCATGAGTAGCATTGCGGTTACAAAGGCTGTAGAGGCAATGGTCAATTCGCTTTTTCTTCCGAAAATCAGTCCAAAAAGCATGGTGGCCCAAGCCACATAGATCATGGATTCATAAGCATTGCTCCATGGTGCATGACCTGAAATGTACCAACGTACAATAAGCCCTGAAGTATGCAAAAGGAACAGTGCGATTATGGCAAACTTGGACAGTTTTATAATAGTATTGATAGTTCTATTTTGTTCTTTGAAAATTTGAAAAATCAAAAGGACAAACATCACCGTCGCTGCATATAAATACCAACTGAAGAGTTTTTTGAAAATGTCATATTCATTATAAAGGACTTCTGTATTGATCTTTTCATCAGAAATCATGACCTCGCTGCCAAGATTTTGTTGATTTTTTTTAATGCCAGCAAGCAATTTTTCAACCATGGAATAATCGTTTGAAGATTTAGCTTTATAAAGTTCAGATAAGTAATAATTGAAACTATTGGCAATAAAGGCACCATACAACGTATCCTTTATGACCTGTCTGTACTTTTCTTTATATTCAATAGATGAAATCCATTTATTGTTTTCATCATCAGGAACTGGAAAGACCCTCAAGGTTTTCCCTTCAATGGTGCTATAAAGCAAGCTGACCCGTTGGTCTATTTCCTTGAATTCTTTTTGAAACCCATTAGGGATTTGGGCCGAATACGCTTCTTCAAGATAAGGTGATAATTTATAGCTTCCATCCTCCTGAATAAAATCTGTCAATCTTACATATTTTTCACTTTTATCAACCCCTATTATGGTTCTAATGGAATCTCCTTTTTTGGGACTTAAATAAATAATGGGAACTTCATACCAATACAATGGACTCTCTTGCATGGACAGCAACACCTGGTTCGCATCAAAATCTTCATATACATCATGCTTGCTTATTTTACGCAACACTTCGGATGCAAATGTGTTCATGGGCATCATTCTTCCACTATAGTCCTGTATCACCAATTTACCAAACACATCGGCATGTTCCTTGGG
>DASWKU010000255.1:0-1643 GCA_036396455.1 Flavobacteriaceae bacterium | reverse complement strand
GAAGTCATTACCAATGGATATGACAATCATAGTTTTGAGAGACCAGAAAAAGATTCAAAGTTTACCATGGCCCACATTGGTTCTTTATTATCGGAACGTAACCCCAAAGCGTTGTGGAAAGCCCTTCAAGAATTGGTTGAGGAACATCACGATCTCAAAGCGGTATTTCAACTAAATTTAATTGGCCTTGTAAGTGATGAGGTCTTGCAAAGCATTTATGAACATCATTTAAAGGATTTCGTAAACGTTATTGGGTATGTTAGCCATTCTGAAGCCATAAAGGCCCAAATACAATCCAGGGTTTTGTTATTGATTGAAATCGATTCTGAAGACACCAAGGCAATCATCCCAGGAAAACTGTTTGAATATATGGCTTCAGAAACCCCAATTATAGCCATAGGCCCCAAAGATTCGGCTGTTGAGCAGATCATTAAGACTACCAACACCGGTTATTATTTTTGTTATGATGAAAAGAATGGCATAAAATCCCAAATTTTGTTCTATTTTGACGCTTATAAGAATAACGCTTTGGCAACTTTCCCCATAGGCCTAAAACAGTACAGCAGAAAAGAACTGACTTCAAAATTGGCACATCTCATTTTTAAAAATACTGAAGCAGATGCCTAAATTCTGGATGATTCCAAAAAAAGATTTTTATTGACCATAAAAGTTGTATTTTGGATTTTTAAAATTGAATGATATAACTAATGGGTATTGTAATCAACCAATCTTTTAAAAATACGATTACCACATATCTAGGTTTTGGAATGGGTGCGGTAAACACTCTGTTTCTTTATACCAATTTTATTTCTGACACTTATTATGGATTGGTGGCCTTTGTACTTTCAACTGCCAATATTATGATGCCACTTATGGCGTTTGGGGTTCATAATACCATCATTAAATTTTATTCAACGTTTAAAACCAAACATTCCCTCAATAGTTTTTTAACGGTCATGTTGTTTTTGCCACTTTTGATTGTAATTCCCTTAGGTTTATTTGGCTATAGTTGTTACAACTTTATTGGGGATTTACTGTCCCATGAAAATGCCATACTAAAAGGTTACATCTGGTATATTTTTATTGCTGCGGTTTCAATGGCCTATTTTGAAGTCTTTTTTGCCTGGTCAAAAACACAGATGCAAACGGTTTTTGGAAATTTTATGAAGGAAGTCTTTCACCGTTTGGGGATTATGGCACTCTTGTTTGCCGTGTTTTTGGAGTACATAACTGTTGATGAATTTATTATTGATGTTATCCTAGTTTATGTCTTTAGAATGGTTGTCATGATGCTTTATGCTTTCAGTATTCGTTTACCGGTTTTTACGCTTAAACGCATAGATAATTTAGGCTCCATTATTAAATATTCGGGATTGATCATTATAGCAGGCTCCATTGCTACAATCATTTTGGACATTGATAAATTTATGCTTGGGCAATATATAGCCATTGAAGAAGTGGCCTATTACAGTGTTGCCATTTTTATTGCTACGGTCATTGCAGTTCCGCAACGTGCCATGCATCAAATTATGTTGCCAATGACTGCACAATATTTAAACGATAACAACAAATCTGCACTTGATGATTTATACAAACGCTCTTCACTTAATTTATATGTGATCTGTGGTTTTATTTTCCTTTTG
>DASWKU010000254.1:0-20165 GCA_036396455.1 Flavobacteriaceae bacterium | reverse complement strand
TTCATCAACAATCAATAACTATTTTTAACAATGAAATTAATGTTTAAAAACGGTCAACTCTATTCAGGGAAGTTCAGAAAAGCTCTAGTTTCTTGATTCTTGTAGCGTAGCGGTCTTGATTCTGATACCTCGTACGCTCTGCGTCGAGGTAGTTCATTTTATGAAAAATAAAAATATTTTGAAAAAAAATATTTTTATTGTCACCCATTATTATTTTTTTGTTGTCTTAATGTTAAAGCAAAGTAAAATAAGATAACTAAATGGAATTCAAATTAATTTTAAAGAAACTTAACAATACCCTTTCTGAAGAAGACGCCACTGTTTTTTGGGAATGGTATAATGAGTCCGATCTTCATAAAGCATATTTTAATAAAGTTAAGGAAAATTATCATGATGAAGCTTTTTTAATAGATATTGAAAAAGGATGGAAGTCAATCGAGAATAAAATTAAGCCAGTTACAGTTAGGAAAACCGGTTATTTAAAGTATGCTGTTGCAGCATCTATAGTATTGTTGGTTTCTATTACCTTTTTAATTAAAAAAGATAAGGTTCAAGAAGATGTTCCAGTTATCACGAACAATAACACTATTAAAATAGGAACAGATAAAGCAACTTTAACTTTGGAAGATGGTACTATAGTATCCTTAGAGAAAGGACAACAGTATAACTCTGATAATTTAGAGAGCAATGGCGAGGAATTAGTTTATAAAGTGCAAAATACTTTAAAACATGAAATTTCCTATAATTATTTAACTATACCAAGGGGTGGCCAATATCACATAATTTTATCCGATGGCACGGAGGTTTGGTTAAATTCAGAATCTCAAATAAAATACCCTGTAGCTTTTCCAAAAGGCAAAACCAGACAGGTTGAATTGGTTTATGGAGAAGCATATTTTGATGTGTCGCCAAGTACAAATCATAACGGAACAAAGTTTAAAGTTCTCACTGAATCACAAGAAATAGAAGTTTTAGGAACCGAGTTTAATATCAAGGCCTATAAAGACGAATCCTATATTTATACCACTTTGGCAGAAGGTATAGTAACTGTCGATAATGCTTCCAGAACACAGATATTAAAACCCAGCGAGCAGGCCATATTGAATAAAGATAACAAGAATCTTACTATTTCGAAGGTTGATGTAAATTCAGAAACTGCATGGAAAAAAGGACTGTTCAGTTTTAAAGATAAATCTTTAATGGACATCATGAAAGTCTTATCCAGATGGTATGACGTAGATATCTATTTTGAAGATGAATCACTTAAAGATGTACACTTTAAAGGGGTCTTAAGTAAAGATAAAAATATTGAAGAAATTTTAATACTAATCAAAAACACAAATTATATAAATGCCTATGAAATAAAAGACCACACCATCATATTAAAAAATTAAAAGTTAAAGGGACAAAGATTCCACTCGCCAAAGTAAAACACTTTACCCCTTTTAAGATTATTAATTAATTAAATGTTTAACTAACTAACAATTCGCAAATTTATGGAAATTAAATCAACAAATGTTCTTTTCTTCCCAAAAGCTATCGGGATTAAAAAAAAATCACTAATGATCATCATGAGAACGTTTATCTTTTTGTTGTGTACTACAGTTTTTAGTTTATCCTCTGACAACGTCGTGTCACAGAATGCTAGAATTAATGTTGACGTTGATAAAACGGTAACTGTAGATGAGATTTTTGATCTCATTATGAGTCAAACGGATTATGTCTTCATTTATCAAATTGATATGTTCAAGGATTTTCCAAAAGTACAACTTAAAAAAGGAACGATTAGGGTAGATAAATTATTGAACCAAAGTATCTCCTTGACCAAGTTTAATATAGTACTATCGGCTGATAATACAATTATAATTAAAGTCAAAACCCAACAACAGATTCAGATTACAGGTAAAGTAACCGATGAAAATGGCCTCCCTGTAGTAGGGGCAACGGTACTTATAAAAGGTACAACCAAAGGTACGGCAACCGACTTTGATGGCGCATTTAGTATCATGGTGCCAAATCCAGAAAACGTACTGGTCTTTTCGGCTTTAGGTTTTGAGACCCAAGAAATCACTGTGGGCAACCAAAGCGTAATCAATATAACACTTAAGGAAAGTTCTTTTGAATTGGAAGAGGTGTTAATAACTGGTTACCAAACTATCTCTAGTGAACGTGCCACTGGATCTTTTTCAAAATTAAATTCTCAAGACATTCAAGAACAACGCCCAAATAGTTTAAGTACATTGTTGGAAGGGCGTATTGCAGGATATCAAAACGGGTTGTTAAGGGGTACGACTTCTATGAACGGATTGACAACACCTTTATATGTAATAGATGGTTTTCCAATTGAAAAAACCAGATATAATGAGTTTTTTGGGATAGAGGAAAATTTACCCGATTTAAATCTAGAAGACATTGAAAGTATTACAGTGCTTAAAGATGCCTCCGCAGCATCCATTTACGGCGCTCGTGCAGCCAACGGGGTTATTGTTATTACCACTAAAAAAGCACAACAGGGCAAAACAAACGTTTCATTTTCTAGTACTTTAACTTACTCACCTTATAATTATTATACTGGAAACCTTACCAATGCAGGAGATATTGTTGAATTGGAAAGAGAGTGGGCTGAAGGCAATCCAAATTTACAGGCTACAGATGGGAGTGCAGCAACATATTCAGCTTCATTATTAAATAATGCTGTTTACACAAGTCAAGGAATGCAAACCCTTTTGAATTATTATGCAGGAAATCTTTCAGAATCCCAAATGAACAATACCTTGAACAGTTTGGGAGCTATGCAATACCAATACTATGATGATATAGAGAAATATGCAAAACGCGATCAGTATTTTCAACAGCATAATATAAGTTTTGGAAAAGCAACTGCTAATAATAATTTTAATGCATCGGTAACTTTTAAAGGAAATAAGTATGACGATAAATATTCAGAAAACAATTCTGTTGGAATCAATTTAAAAAATACTGCTGAATTAGCAAAGTGGTTAACAATAGATTTAGGAACATATATCTATTTCAATAAAGCAGACCAACAAACGTACAATGCATTAAGTCCAGGGTTTAAATATCAACCATACAACCGTTTAGTCAATGAAGACGGCACGCTTTTTATATCAACAGCAGAATCGCGTTATAATAATTCAACACTTCAATCTATAAATGATTATGGTTTGTACAATATGGATATTACGCCAATGGATGAGTTTGGTAAAAATTTAAATAAAGGTAAAAACTTTTTAAATAGAACCTTTGTGAAATTAAATGTAGAGTTTAGCGAATTCTTAACATATAATGCTATGTTTCAGTATGAATATGGTGTGGATCGTACAAGTCAATTAAAAGAGAAAGAATCTTATAGTGTAAGAAGTACGGTAAATGGATTGGTTACAATTTCGCCATCAAACACAGCGGTATATAATCTTCCCTATGGAGATATTTTGAAAGAGAGCAATCAATTCTCGAATGCTTATAATTTTCGTCAGCAGTTGAATTTTAATAAGTTATTCGATAATATACACGATGTGTCTGCTATTTTAGGTACCGAAATACGTCATTCAAAATTAGAATATAACGATAATACACGGTATGGTTGGGATGAGCAAACGTTATCTTTTACACCAATAAATCAGGCAAATTTACTTCAGGTTTATGGTCCTATTTTTGGAGGGTACTTAACTCAAAATAATTTTGCAGCAGAGCGAGAATTGATCAATAGATATGTATCCCTTTTTGGAAATGCAGGTTATACCTATAATGGAAAGTATACCGCTACAGGAAGCTTACGTTGGGATCGTTCGAACTTATGGGGAACTGATAATAAATACCAAAACAAACCAACATGGTCTGCTGGTGCCAGTTGGAATGTTGATAAAGAGACATTTTTTAGTCCATCTTGGGTTGATATGTTAAAATTGCGATTTTCGTATGGGATTGGAGGTAATATAGCCAAAAATTCTGCGCCTTATTTAACAGCGTATTATTCTACCAATTATAATGTTGGAGGATTACAAGGCGGTATTAACTCTAGACCTAACCCAGAATTATCATGGGAGAAAACCACCACTACCAATATTGGGGTTGATTTTTCTGTGTTCAAACAACGATTAAACGGAACCATAGATTTTTATAATAAAAAAGGTGAAGATTTATTAGCTAGCAGTACAGGTATTCCAACTGAAGGTTGGGGGTACTCGACTTATACTCTTAATAATGGAGAAATGACCAATAAGGGTATTGAAGTTAGTTTAAGTGGAACCATTATAAAAACACCGTCTTTTTCTTGGGATGCAGGTATATTGTATGCACATAATAAAAACAGAGTAAACTATGTAAATGTAGAAGCTCCTGTTTATTTTTTACAGTTGGATTACCCTTCGGCTTTCCCTCGTGTGGGTAACGATTTTAATTCTATTTATGGTTATAAATGGGCTGGTTTAAGCAGTACTGGCTTACCACAAGTTAACGATGCATCAGGTAATGCGGTATCTTATAACCCAGGAGATTTGGAAGCGATTGAAGATTATGGAACGACAGTACCAACACAAAGTGGTTCTTTTCATACTTCAGTAGCTTATAAAAACTTTTCGCTTTCCGCACTTTTTATTTACCAATTAGGACACAAAATGAGGAATTCTTTTTTACCAATGTTTGGAAATAGCTATTCTAGCGCAGCAGGTGGTTATATAGCCAATATTGGTGTGGTTAACAAGCGTATTGTTGATAGATGGCAACAACCAGGTGATGAGAATTTTACCAATGTGCCTCGCGTAGTGTATGAATACGATCCTGAGTTTAGCTACGATTTGCAATCTATTTATTCTTACGCTGATATAAATATTATTGATGCTTCCAATATAAGATTGAGCAATGTCTCTTTAGCATATCAATTGCCTACAAACTTAACCAACAAACTGCATTTGCAAAATATTCGTTTGAATTTTAATGTTGAAAATGTATTTACTATGGCAAAAAGTAAAGATGCTAAATACCTTCTTGGAGGTTACCAAACACCAAATTTCGTTTTTGGCTTAAATGTTAATTTTTAAATTATTAAATTAAAAGATAACACAATGAAAAATATATATTATAGTATTATTTGCTCTTTGATAATGAGCATTACTTTTACCTCTTGTGAAGATTATTTGGAAGATGTACCAAAAGGGTCTAAAATACCACAAACATTGGCAGATTTCGAAGCTTTAATCCGTAACGAGTACACTAACCATACCGTTAATGTAAATCAAGCTTTAAATCTGTTAAATGATAAATATGTTACCGCACCTACATTGGCATTCGACAGATTGACCAATGCCAATTATCTTTGGGATGAGTCTGCGAATCGAATAGAGTTAAATATGTCAGATGAAGGGACTTATTATTTCAGTTATTCGGCAATCTCAACATTTAATTTAATTATCGAGAATGCGTTGGTAACAACTGAAGCAGATGAAGGAGAACAAAGAGAATTGTGGGCAGAAGCTAAGGTGTTGCGTGCCATGAGTTATTTTAATTTAGTTAATTACTATGCAGATACTTATGAAGCTTCAACTGCAGCCTCTAAACTATCGATACCTTTAATTACAAGTGCCAATATAAATGCACCAAGTACTCAGGTAAGCATTCAAGAGATGTATGATTTTATTCTTAAAGACGTAGAAGAAGCTTTACCGTATTTACCAGCCGTTTCACAAACAGTATTACATCCAAATTTGGGTACAGGTTATGCTTTTTATGCCCGTGTTTATTTGCAAATGAATAATTATACTGAGGCTTTAAGATATGCCGATATGGCTTTAGCTGAAAATGATGCGCTTTATGATTGGACATCGTTTTATAATGCCAATGAAACAATTATAGAAAACCCAGATTCTTATACTAGCTTGCCATCACCAATGGGATACAATTATGTTGAAAATTATAGTTACCGCCATGGAGCAGTTGCTCGTTTTGCCTCAGAGAATGATATTTCAATAGAGCGTGCCGAACGGTTTGAAACAGGTGATGCACGTTTTTTATCGCGTTGGAAAATCAGAACCGTAGGCGCCGAAACCTTTTATAAAGCAACCCTGTCTGGCAATTTTAATTATGGTGGCATTACATCTGTAGAAGCTTATTTAATAAAAGCCGAATGTTTGGCTCGTGATGGTGCAATTAATGATGCTATGGACGTTTTAAACGAAGTTCGAAAAACACGTATTCTAGTCGATGAATATGAAGATTTAACGGCAGCAAATGAAGCAGAAGCTATAAATGCCATTTTAAAAACTAAAAACAACGAGCTTATTTTAACCATTGTTCCTTTTTGTGATGCGAGACGTTTAAATGCTGAAGGGGTTTATCCCGTTAGTTTTTCAAAAACTTTTAACGGTACAGCGTATTCATTAGCATCAGACTCTCATTTATGGACGATGCCGTTCCCACAAGGCGCAACCGATAATCCGGGAAACGGAACCATTACGCAGAACGTAGAAAAATAACATAAAAACCAAGGCTTCAATGTAATGAGGCCTTGGTTTAAGATAAATCATCAAAATGAAGAAATCTGTTTTAAAAAGAAGCATATTAGCTCTTGGAATGCTCGGTGTGTTAACATCTTGTACAGACAAACCAAAAAAGAAGGATGCACTGGGCTATACAATAAATGGCAGTATAGAAAATTTGTCAAAAGGGATGGTTTATCTGGTAAAGATAGATGAAGACCAGAAAATTATCGATTCATCAATAGTAAATCAAGGTGAGTTCTTGTTTCAAGGGCAAGTACAAGAGCCTTTACTATACAGTATTAAAGAAAAAGGTAAACCATATGGAACCACTTTTATACTTGATAATGAAATTATAACCCTTCAAGGAAAGAAAGATTCTCTGTATTTAGCCGAAGTTAAAGGTGCAAATCAAGATTCTATTTACAAATCATTTTATAAAAATGAATTCACTAAAATTCAAGAGGTTGCGTTTCCTATATATCAATTATCAGATTCATTGCATAAAATAGATGCATTAAATGCGAGTATTGAAAAAGACAAACTCTCAGATGAGCATCAAAGCATGATGGATGAGAAATGGAAGAATTTGGATACGTTTTCTATTCAGTTAACTTCAGAATATGTTGCTAAACATACAAACGATTTAGGAGCTGCTTTAGTTATAAATGAGCGGTTTATTACATATCCTAATCCAGAGGTGGCCAAAAAGTTATACGAAATATTAACACCAGAAGTAAAGCAGTCATTTTACGGAAAAAAAGTAAAATCATCTTTAGAAACCTTCGACAGAGTGGCAGTTGGTGTCATTGCTCCAGAATTTTCACAAGAAACACCTGAAGGTAAAAAAATTAAATTATCCGATTTTAAAGGAAAATACGTTTTAATCGATTTTTGGGCCAGTTGGTGTGGACCTTGTAGAAAAGAAAATCCTAATGTCGTTGTTGCTTACAATAAATATAAAAACAAAGGTATTGAAGTGTTGGGTGTGTCGTTAGATGATAAAAAAGACAAATGGGTACAAGCCATTGAAAAAGATGGTTTAACATGGACTCATATTTCAGATCTAAAAGGGTTTAAAAATGAAGCAGCACAACTATACGGAGTGCAAGCTATCCCTCAAAATTTCTTGGTGTCCCCTGACGGTAAAATTTTAGCAGTAAACTTAAGAGGTGAAGAATTACAGGAAAAATTAGCCCAAATTTTTAAAGAATAATTAAAGAAATTTTATTTACTACTTAATATAGTAATTCTACAATAACTGTCACACGATTTTTTTTTTTGGAACTATTTAACATTTCCTTAATAGGGGTAAACCTTTTTACAAACGTCTTCATTATAAATTAAACAGAATATTATGAAATTAAAAACACATTTTAAAGCCCTTGTACTTTTACCTTTGGTGGCACTTGCCATAGAAAAAGCAAATGCCCAAGATTACATTTCCAAATTCAAAAAAGTTCAAGGACTAAGTGGCATTGAAGAATATTTATATGAGCCTAACGGCATGAATTTGCTCCTCTTGCAGGACAACTCGGCACCTGTGGTCACCGTCCAAATTGTATATCGAGTGGGCTCAAAACATGAAGTGCCTGGCAATACAGGCTCTACGCATCTCTTGGAACACTTGAATTTTAAAGGCACGCCAACCTTCAACAAGCAAAAGGGAACAGCAATTTTTACGGTACTACAAGGTATCGGTGCCCAAATGAATGCCACCACTTGGAACGATAGAACAAATTATTATGAAACGATTCCAAGCGATAAAATAGAAACGGCACTTCATATAGAATCGGACAGAATGCGCAATTCATTGTTATTGAAAGAAGATAAAGAGGCCGAAATGACAGTAGTCCGTAATGAATTTGAGCGTGGAGAAAACAACCCGGGCAGTTTGTTGAGCAAGGAAATCTGGGCCACGGCTTACATGGCCCATCCCTACCATCACTCCACCATAGGCTGGCGTTCAGATATCGAGAATATGCCGATAGAGGTGTTGAGGGATTTTTACAACACCTATTATTGGCCGGACAATGCCACTTTGACCATTATAGGTGATTTTCAAAAAGATAATTTGTTTACATTGGTTGACAAGTACTTTGGAAAGATTTCTAAAGCTCCACATCAAATGAAACAGCCCTACACGTCCGAACCGGAGCAATTGGGGCCAAGACGCATCATTATCAAAAAACCAGGCCAGCAGGCAATGGTGTCTGTAGCTTACAAAATCCCTGGACGTATGCATGAGGATTTGTCAGCTTTGGAAGTATTGAGTCAAATTGTAGGAAGCGGCCCCTCATCCACCATCAGCAGAACATTTGTGGATAAAGGTTTGGCAACTTACGGCTATGCAAGCGCATCCAATTTTCAGGAGGTTGGACTGTTCAGCTTCACCTTGGGATTTTCACCGGAAAAGAACGTTGAAGATCTGAACAGGCAACTATTGGACATGGTCGAAAAGGTCAAAAGTGAAGGCGTGTCACAGGACGATGTGGACAGGGTCGTGGCAAAATTGAACACACAGACCATTCTGTACCGTGATGGTTCAGGAAGCATTGCCGGTGAACTAACGGAAGCCATAGCGGGTGGCGATTGGACAGATTACATAAAAGGGTCTGAACGATTGAGCAATGTAACAGCAGCCGATGTCAAAAGAGTGGCTAACAAGTACCTGCTGGAAGACCAAAGCACAACGGGGTATTTTATTCCGGAGGAGTTGGGAAGTAATACAGCGGCACAGAGCAAAGCATCAGGAGTTGTGGAAAGTGAAGCGGGCAAGTACTTTTTCAGAAATCCACAAATAGCACAGGATAATAGTGAGAGCGTTAACACTGCAACTTCCCAAAACTATGAAGAAATAACCTCTGCTTATGAAGCCATTCAACCTTCAGCTTCTGGTGAAAAGTTTATCCGCAGGAAGGTGTCAGGTATTGATGTGGTCACTGCAAAAACAGGCGCCAAAGGATTTGTGACAGTGGCCGCTAGTTTCCCAATCAACAGTTATATAGGCACTGGCAATGAAAGCATTCCAAGTTTAACAGTGAGTATGTTAAGCAAAGGGACCAAGTTAAACGATAAATTCCAGTTTTCAGAAAAATTGGAAAAATTGGGGGCAAACATTAGAATTTATGCAGATGTTAACAATGTTAATATTAGCTTTAAGTGTCTGTCACAGGACTTAGACAAAGTAATTGCCCTATTGGCCGAAGAATTGCGCCAACCGTTGTTTGATGCCAAAGAATTTGAATTGTTGAAAGAGCAAACCATAAACGGTCTAAAACGGGGCATAACGGATCCAGGAACACAAGGCACTATAGCATTGGCACAGGCTATTTATCCTAAAGGGCACCCAAATTATGAATCAGATATCGAAACATCCATTGAAAACATCCAGTCAGTCACTTTGGAAGATTTAAAAGCCTTCCATAAAACCTATTTTGGAACAGCTGGCATGCATTTGGTCGCTGTTGGTGATGTAAATACAAACAATTTGTACAATATCTTAAAAAGGAATTTTTCAGGTTGGAATGGTGGTTCAACTGCCAAAGCTACTTTTAAAGCGCCAACAACCGCCAATGCCTTGACAAAAGTGGTGACTATCCCCCAAAAGCCAAGTGCTGAATTGTTTATCGGAAAATATACGGGTATCGAGCGCAATGACAAGGACTATATCCCATTTTATGTGGCAACCCAAGTTTTAGGGGGTGGTTTTTCGGGACGATTGATGCAAACGGTTAGAGATAGGGACGGTCTGACCTACGGCATTTATGCTGGTCATTCCGGACACACCATGGCGGGTGGTTACTGGTCAGTTAATGCAAGTTTTAACCCGTCATTGTTTCAAAAAGGCTTGGATGCCACTATGGTCGAAATTAAAAACTGGGTTAATAATGGAATTACCGCAGAAGAGCTCGAATACAGAAAGAACAATATAACAGGAAATTTTAAAGTCGGAATGGCAACCACTTCTGGGCTTGCAGGAACCTTATTGAGCTTTATAGAGCGAGGGCAAACACCGGAATATTTGGACCAATTTCCAAAAGATGTAGAAGCGGTTACCTTAAGTGAAGTAAACCAAGCCATAAAGAAATACATTGATTTGGATAAACTGATCATTGTAAAATCAGGATCTCTGGACGAAAATGGAAATCCTTTAAAATAACATAACATCTTTCATTAAGCTTTGTTTTCATTGTTTATGCATATTTGAATTAGTCACTCATTAAATGAAAGATGGGTAAAGGGCTGTCAATTTGAGGCGGCCCTTTTAAAAAAATCAAAAAATAAGTAAAATGGTTATCCGCTTGTTTCCCTAACAGAAATAAATTCCATTCAGTATCAATATGATAGACAACAAACACATGCGTTTCAGTTTGTGGGAATCGAGACACGAGACCCTAACCCTGACAGGGTTCCAAACCCTGTCAGGGTTTTGCACGGGCAGGCTCTTGGGGAAACAGACGGATAACCATAATAAGTAAATATTACATTTTATGATGAAAAAAGTGTTTTTAATTCTAGCATTTTTAGTTGCCAGTTATGCACAATCCCAGATATTAAAGCCTGTAAAATGGACAACTTCAGTTAACAAAATCTCAGAATCAGAGTATGAGCTTGTAGCTACGGCCAATATCGAGGCACATTGGCACTTGTATTCACAAACAGTACCAAATGGCGGTCCAATACCAACCATTTTCTCGTTTAAAGGAAATGCCAATTACCTTAAAAAAGGCAACACGACAGAAGAAAATGGGCAAACCACATATGACCCTATATTTGGAATGAAAATTAAGTTTTTTGAAAAAAAGGCAATTTTTAAACAACTCATTAAATTAAAAACAAAAGCATTTTTTAAAGTGAATGCAACAGTTGAATTTATGGTTTGCGATGACAGTAAATGTTTACCTCCAACCGAAGTGGATTTAATATTCAACATTAAATAAACTGTATAATCAAAATGAGAAAGGCTCTTTTTATATTAAATGTTTTATTGCTCCCTTTAATGGGTACAGCACAAATTTTAGAACCCGTTAAATGGGAAACGTCGGTTGAAAAACTTTCGGATACCGAATACCAATTAATAACAACGGCAACCATAGAATCAGGTTGGCATCTATATTCGCAAACAGTTCCGGAAAATGGTCCAATAGCCACCACGTTTACTTATGATGATAGTGAAGGCAATTTTAAAATAACAGGGAATACCACTGAAGACGAAGGCCATACAGTAGAGGATCCTGTTTTTGGTATGAAAATCAAGTTTTTTGAGGCAAGTGCCATTTTCAAGCAAAAGATCGAACTGTCAAAAGACATCAGCACTGTTGATGCTATTGTGGAATTCATGGTCTGTGATGATACAAAATGCCTGCCACCAACAGAAGTAGATTTAAGGTACAATATAGCTAAAAATACTGACAAGGTTTCAAAGACAATGTCATCCAATGAAAGCACCAAGAAAACTTTGGAGCATGGAGACAAGACCAGTGGGACAGGATCAAAAAAAGGGCTTTGGTCTATCTTTTTCATTGCATTTTTATCGGGGTTTGCAGCCTTATTGACCCCCTGTGTGTTCCCCATGATACCGTTAACGGTAAGTTTTTTTACCAAGCAAAGTAAAACCAAGGCAGCTGGAATCAGAAATGCCATTTTTTATGGTATCTGCATAATTGTCATATATGTCCTTTTGGGAACTGCTGTCACGGCCATTTTTGGAGCAGATGCTCTCAATGCTTTAGCTACCAACGTATGGTTCAATATTGTTTTCTTTTTGCTGTTGGTGGTATTTGCAATCTCATTTTTGGGAGCCTTTGAAATCACCTTACCACAGTCGTGGGCGAATAAAGTAGATGAACAATCGTACAAAAAAAGCGGTTTGATAGGTATCTTTTTTATGGCCTTGGCTTTGGCCATCGTGTCCTTTTCATGCACAGGGCCCATTGTTGGTACATTACTGGTAGAGGCGGCTTCAAAAGGTGGGCTGGCCCCAATTATTGGCATGTTGGGATTTTCACTGGCCATTGCATTGCCATTTGCGCTGTTTGCAGCCTTTCCGGGGTGGTTGAACTCTCTTCCCAAATCTGGAGGTTGGCTGAATACGGTAAAGGTTGTGCTCGGGTTTCTGGAATTGGCACTTGCCTTTAAATTTTTGTCACAAGCTGATTTGGTACTTCAATTACATTTGTTGGAACGTGAAGTGTTCATCGCTATTTGGATTGCCGTTTTTGGGGCTTTGGCCCTTTACCTTTTTGGAAAAATCCAATTACCGCACGATTCCCCTCTATCACATATTTCGGTAGGTAGACTTGGCCTTGCACTATTGACCTTAAGCTTTACCATATACTTGATTCCTGGTATGTGGGGCGCTCCTTTGAATCTCATAAGTGCTTTTCCCCCGCCACTGGAATACAGTGAGTCACCCTATGGAGTTGGTTATTCAAAAACAGGTGGTGTTCTTTCTGCCACAGAACATGATGAGCTTCCTGAAGGAGCCCACCTTTTGGCCCCACATGATATTTTGGCATTCAACGATTATGATAAAGGGCTTGCCTATGCCAAAGAAGTCGGCAAACCGGTTATGATTGACTTTACGGGATGGGCATGTGTCAACTGCCGAAAAATGGAGCAGAATGTCTGGCCCCAACCAAAAGTGTTGGACGTTTTGAAAAATAAGGTGGTCCTAATATCACTTTATGTTGATGACAAACGCCCATTGCCATCTGGTGAAGAAGTGGATTCCAAACTGAAACCCGGAAAAAAATTAAAATACATCGGCCAAAAATGGAGTGAACTACAAACCATAAGGTATAAAGCAAACTCACAACCATTCTATGTTCTTATGGGCCATGATGAAGAAAATCTAATCGATCCCATCGCATATACTCCAAATTTTGAGGATTATTACGCATGGTTGGAGGAAGGGGTGAAGAAATTTAAGAGTTCATCCGTTAATTAATTTTAACCATAAAATTAATAATGGATGCATTTTGATTGGTTGATTGATATCACTCCGGTTTGATTCCGGAGTGATTTTTTAACGACACAGGGAATTATGCTTTTAAAAAAAAATAAAAAGACACATTTGGAGGTTTACTTTCAAAAATTCAGAAAGAACATCGTTGGTGTAGACCAAACCTTTGGTTCCCCTTATGGCGAAAAGAAACTCATATATGCCGATTGGACAGCAAGTGGGAGGCTTTACAGGCCAATCGAGGAGAAGATATTAAATGAAATAGGCCCTTATGTTGCCAATACCCATACAGAGACATCCACTAGTGGAGCTGTAATGACTTTGGCATATCACGAAGCCAGAAATAGCATTAAAAGGCATGTAAAGGCATCGCAAGAAGATGTTTTAATTACAGTTGGCACGGGAATGACAGAGGCCATTAATAAGTTCCAGAGAATTTTGGGGCTTAAATTATCTGAGAACCTTAAAGAACATACTAAAATACCTGAATATAAAAGACCAATCGTCTTTATTTCACACATGGAGCACCATTCCAATCAAACGTCTTGGCTGGAGACCATAGCAAAGGTTAAGGTCATTCCACATACCAAGGATGGACTTATTGATTATAAGGGCTTTGAAAAACAACTACAGCTATATAAACCACACCCCATAAAGATTGCAGCCATAACGGCCTGTTCCAATGTTACCGGAATCAAGTCAGAATATCACAAAATTGCCAAATTGATCCATGATAATAATGGGCTGTGCTTTGTGGACTTTGCCTGTTCGGCGCCCTATGTGGACATTGATATGCACCCAAAGCATGAAAACGAGCATCTTGACGCCATAATGTTTTCACCACACAAATTTTTGGGAGGGCCGGGGTCTTCAGGGGTTTTGATATTCAACAAAAAACTTTATAAAAACCTTGTGCCCGATAATCCCGGTGGTGGAACAGTTACATATACCAATCCATGGGGTGACCATGATTATATTGATGATATAGAAACCCGGGAAGATGGCGGAACCCCTGGTTTTTTACAGGCCATAAAGATTGCTTTTTGCATTCAATTGAAAGCGCAAATGGGAGTGCAGAATATTTTGGCCAGGGAACACGAATTGAACGCCATCATTTTTAATCGACTTTCAAAAATCAGGAACTTAAAAATTCTTGCTTCAGAGCATACCGACAGGTTGGGTGTTTTTTCATTTTATATTGAGGAGGCCCATTATAACTTGGTGGTCAAACTGCTCAATGACCGTTTCGGGATCCAAACTAGAGGTGGCTGTTCCTGTGCGGGCACCTATGGCCATTATTTATTGAATGTGGATAAGCCTACCTCAAAATCCATCGAGCAAAAGATATTGGAGGGCTGCCTAAAGGAAAGACCAGGCTGGGTACGCATGTCCATCCACCCCACAATGACCAACGATGAAGTGCATTTTATTTGTGGTGCAATAGAAGCTGTGGCCAAAAACCATAAAACTTGGGGCAAAGATTATGGCTATGATGAAACAAAAAACGAGTACAGACATAAAAATGACAACAACCTGATAAATGAAATAACCAAATCTTGGTTCAACTGAAAAAGCTAATATCTACTATACAATACTTAGTTTTTGGCCCATCTCCAAAACCAAAAGGCAATGGCCCGGTGCAATGGCGTTTCGCAGCCAAAAAAGTAGAGGAGAACACATACAGCATTCACCTCATGGCATTTATTGAAAGCCCATGGCAACTATTTACCAAACAATTAAACACTTCGGACGGATCATTGTTAAATATTGAACTCGAGTCCAATGTTTTTGTAATTATAATGGACAAACATCAGGAAATAGGCATCCCAATAGAACAATACGATCTGGCGTTAAAGGAAGAGATTCGAAGCTACAGGGTGGCAGTCAATTTCGTGCAGACCGTAATGGTCATAGTCCACGAACCAATCACAATAAAGGGAACCATACATTATGTCATCGGTGATGGCATTGCTAAAATAAAAACCTATAAAAAAGACTTCAAAATAGCACTCAATGAATGACAAATAGTCCCGCTACGAAGTCACAGACTTCGTAGCATCAAGGCAAAATAAAAAATATGGGCACCTTCTTTTGGGACGCTTTTTTGATTTAACATTTTGGTTACCTAAGATAAGTTGTGGTTTTTAATAAAATAGGAAATATACTGAGGTATCAAGGTTCCTAAATAGTAAGGTAAATTCATTAGTAAGTAGGGTATGCCATTTGGGGTTTTTGTTTCTTGTATTGAAAACCCACCTGCATATATCCTAACGGCATACGGATGATTGGTACGCTCTATAAATTGGTGGAGGGACTTTAAGGAACCCGTACTTCCCGATTTAATTTCAATTGGGATCACTTTTCCTTCCATGGCATAGACCAGATCGACTTCGGATGATGCCTGTCTTTTCTCCCGGACCCAAAAATTGGGGAGTTCAAACGTGTTAAACTGAATGGAAATCAGTTCCTGTGTGATGACATGGGGTATAATGGCACCTTTGTAACTTTGGCCCAGATCGTCCATTACCAACATGTCGGCACTGATACCCAAAGTATGGTTAAGTATGCCAGTGTCCAAAAATTGTAATCTGGGAGATTTTTTTAAATCCGGAACTATGGGGACTTCTGTGGCCGTCGTTGGATAAATAAGCTGAATGACTTTGGCCTGGTGCAAATTTCGCATAGCCTCGCCTACTTCCCTGGACCTATAATTGGAGTTACCAAAACTTTGGAACTTTATACGTTCAGCTATGGTGTAAGCAGCCGTTGACATAATATGCTTGATCACATTTTTTTCCGTAGTATTGGTGGCATATTTTTCTGAATCACTGATATATGAGCCCCATATACTTTCATATATGGATGATAGATCTGCCACACTGTGGGTCTTGATGAATTGGTCAACAACCTCGGGCATACCGCCTATGATGGTATAATCATTAAATAAAGACAATAACGTGTTATGGGCAACCGGTTTTACGGGAATGTTTTTAAGTTCATTCAAACCTGTAAGATGTCCGATGGCTTCCAAATATTCCATAAAATTAAAGGGATACAGATATAAAAATTCAACCCTCCCCACGGGAAAGCTTTTAACATCCTTAAGTGCAAACTCCAGTAAAGAACCAGCGGCTATAACGTGAAGGTCTGGAATGTCTTCATGGAAATAACGCAAAAGTTGTATGGCTTTTGGCTGTTCCTGAATCTCATCTATAAACAGCAGTGTGCCACTAATATCCTTGGAAACGATATTGTTTGAAATCAATAGGGATTCAATAATGGTACTTACATTATCAGTTTGTTCAAAATACTGGCTATCTGTTTTTTTTTCCAAGTTAAGATATAAATGGTGGTTGTAGGTTTTTGCAAATTCATTCACCAAAGTAGTTTTGCCCACTTGTCTGGCACCCCTTATAATCAAAGGTTTTCTGTTGGGTTTGTCTTTCCATTTTTGTAACTGGTCCGTAAGGTGTCTTTTTAAGGCCAAAATAAGATTGTGTTATAAAGTAAATGCAAATATATGATTTTTATGTAACAAAGTAAATGCAATTTTTAAATTATTTTGTAACAAAGTAAATGATGGTAGAATGGGATGACGCATGAAACAGATTTATAGAGTGCTTGCTTTTCCATCATAAAAAAATGGGGAATGATAGAGGTAGGGGTAAAGTATATCTGGGGATCAAGGGGTGGACAAAACTATGAAAGATTAAAAATGAATTCAAAAAACCAAAACCCACCCCCTGCCTCGCCGGCAGGCAGGTTCGTGACAGAGCGATGACGTGGAGGCACAAAATATAGTGTGGTCAAAACATAGAGAGGCTGTCTTTTATGTTGAAAACCAAGCCTTATGCTTCGTTAAGATCATTTCTTCTTTTTCTCTGGGTTTTGCCAGGTGTTGAACACAGAATACACAATCACTTTTCCTTTAGTGATTTCATAAATAACCAAGAAAGGGAAGCGTTTTACAAAAGCTTCTCGATAGGGTTTTCGATTTTGTGGAAAGTGTTTTGGGCTTGACGTAATCCTATCAAAATAGGTGTCCAGATGCTCTAAAAATTCCTCGCCCAGTCCTGTGCGTTTTTCTTCATAATAAAGATAAGCTTCAATGATTTCCAGATTGGCTTCGTCCTTGACTTCTAAAATATAGGTCATTTACTAACTGGCGTTTCTTGCGTTCTGTTTCACCTGTTCCCAAGTAAAGGATTTGCTTTCGCCCTTTAAATGGGCTTCCTTACGCTTGTCAATCATTTGATACTGTTCATCGCTTAACCTAAGTTCCTGCTCGTCATTTTGATAGCTTTCCGCTAATGCTTTTATCAATTTCAAAAGCCTAACATCCGCTCTATTTACATACTCTTTGACTGTGTTCCTTAAATCTAAAGTTGTCATAATAATTTCTTTTTCTATTGTAAAGATACTATTTCTGTTCTATAAGTTTTAATTTTTAGTAGTTGCAATTTGCGACTGCATGTTTGGATATCATTATTTGCCTGAAAAATCAATCCTCGGCGAAGCCCCTGACTCGTATGACGATACATGGCATTACCCACCAATAGCAATCATACTTCGGTTTTGATTGTGCAATTGGGGCTCTTCCAACTTTTCAAGGGTGTCCATGCCGCCACGAATTTTGAATTTCGCTTGAACAGCTTTTTGAATGATGGACCCAATGTCCTTTCCTTCACGTAAAGGCGTAAGCAGATCCGATTCTGAAGACGAAAACAAACAATTTTTCAGTCGTCCATTGGCTGTTAATCGCAATCGGTTACAGGAATCACAAAACGGATTGGTCACCGAACTGATAATGGCGAAAGACCCTTTATGCCCATTGATTTTATAGTTTTTGGAGGTGTCGTTTGGTGCGTCTTTTATTCGCAATACCTCATTTTCTGGAAAAGTGGAATGGACATAATCCATAACTTCTGCATACGACACCATCTTGCTTTTGTCCCATTTGTTGCCATTAAAGGGCATGAACTCAATGAACCTTACCGAGATCGGTAATTCTTTCGTTAACGTAATGAAATCTATAATTTCATTGTCGTTAAAGCCTTTCATCAACACCACGTTCAATTTTACCTTAAATCCTTCTTCAATCAAAAGATGGATGTTGCGATATACCATTTCAAAATCATGACGTCGTGTGATCTGATTGAATTTTTCAGCCACCAAGGAATCCAGGCTCACATTGATGTTTTGGATGCCGCAGGATTTAAAGGTATCTATAAATCGATTGACCGTAACGGCATTTGTACTTATGGCAAGTTCAACAGGAAGCGTGGCCAATTTTTTCAGGATGACATCTACATCTTTTCGTACCAAAGGTTCACCACCAGTGAGCCTTATTTTAGTGACTCCATGGTCCACAAATAGTTTGGCAATGGTATAGACCTCTTCAAAGGTCATGATGTGTGATTTTGGAGAGAGTTGAATACCTTCGGCGGGCATGCAATAGGTGCAGCGCAAATTGCAGAGTTCGGTCAACGAAATGCGCAAATAGGTATGTTGCCGTCCAAAGCTGTCCTGTAGTATGTTTCTAGAGGTTTCCATACGCTTATTTTACCTTGTTGTTTTTAATTGTGATTTCACGTTTGCTCGTTTTTTTACCACTAAGAGCACAAAGCTATTGCACAAAGAACTCCAAGATTATTTTTCTTTGTGAACTTTGTGTGTACTCTGTGAACTCTGTGGTTATATGTTTTCATCTGATAATGTTTTTCCCAAAATTACCATTATGATATGATTGATTATTAATGATTTATTGGTCATGTCTTGCTCCTTTAAGTATTCCGAATACATGCAAAATTGATGGAAAAATGGCATCCATGGATTCCTTGGCTCCGTTGGTCGATCCCGGCAATGCCAATACAATTGAATTGTTAATCGTTCCTGCTACACTTCGTGATAACATGGCATAGGGGGTTCTTTCCTGTCCGTAATTTCTAATGACCTCTTCAATTCCAGGTATTTTTCTATCGATAATTTCATTCAAGGCTTCGGGAGTCATATCCCTTGCCGATAATCCTGTTCCACCTGTAAAGATAATTAAATCCACCCCTTGGTTTTCATAGTGTTTTGCCTTTGCTTGAATGGTGTCTTTTTCGTCTGGAATAATGATATAATCAACAACGGAAACATTGCAGGCTTCCAATTTGGCTATGATTGCTTTTCCTGCTTGGTCTTCTTTTTGTCCAGCCGAAATGGTATCGGAACACACAATCACGGCTGCAGAGTAGGTTCTTCGGGAATGATCCTTAAAATCGGATTTTCCTCCTTTTTTTTGCAACAGCTTAATATGATGGATTTCCACACCTTTATCGATGGGTTTTAGCATATCGTACATGTTCAGGGCCACCACGCTGGCGCCATGCATGGCTTCAACTTCAACCCCGGTTTTATAGATGGTTTTTATGGTGCAGGTTATGGTGATTTCCAATCCGTTGATGGCATAGTCAATTCCGGCAAATTCGATGGGAATTGGATGGCAATCGGGAAGGATGTCCGGTGTTTTTTTTATGCCCAACAACCCTGCAGCTTTGCTCATGGCGAATACATTGCCTTTTGGAACGGTATCGTTTTCGATTGCGGCAATGGTTTCAGCTTTGCTGACCTTAACGATGGCTTGTGCAGAAGCCATGCGAAGGGTATTGGATTTGTTTGTGATATCGACCATGTTGTCTTTGTTTAACTGTTGAAACGTT
>DASWKU010000253.1:0-1532 GCA_036396455.1 Flavobacteriaceae bacterium | reverse complement strand
TATTTGACCAAAGGACAATTGGAAAAGAAAATTCGTGAAAAACGAAAATATATGGAAGAAGCTGCAAAAGCCTTGGACTTTTTACAGGCTGCCAAATTTAGGGATGAAATTAAATTGTATCAGAATAAATTGGAAAAATTGAAAGTCTGAAAATTTCAATTGTCAAGCACCAAATTCCAAATTGTTCCATTACAAATAATATTTGTTTTTTGGAATCTGGAATTTGGAATTTTATCTAGTTGTACTGAACCTTAAATATTTCGATTAAAAAGTCAGGTGGTACAATTTTATTTGGAAAACTTTCCATGACATCCAGCACTTTGTTTATGGACTCATGACTTAAACCCATTCTCAACCCAAAGTTGTGAAGCTTTATTAAATCTCTATCAGAAATATTCCGATCCAGATTCATGAGCAATACCAATCTATGGAATTGCACAATGCGTTCACTGTGGGATTTTAAATGGACATAGGTTACTGGGTGCTCAAACAAATAATCAAAATCTTCTTGGCATATTTCCAGTTGTTTGGCAACCCCTAAAAGAAATTTATATTCTATGGATTTGATATTGGCGTCGATTTGGGCGAAGGCAATCATCTCTGAAAGCAAACTCAATTTTTCTACACGATTTATCATTATGAGGGTGAATTAATTTTTACTATGATAAAGGTAATTAGTTTTTAGATGCTATAATCATGGATAATTTGTAGCTTATCGAAAAAATAATTGCGTTTCGTCGTGAATTTTATTCGTTCATGCTTATTTTTTTTTTAAACAATTGATTATTAGCAATTTAAAATATACATGCGTTTCGTCGGGAATCTTTAATAAAACTATAAACTCTTTGAAAAACCAATGGTTTGGAATAATACCATTTTATATGCTTTGGTTTTAGTAAATTTAGCTCATGAAACTTCAAAAATTTCTTTTCTTAATTGCACTTTTAATATGCATCAAAATCAATGCACAAAGTACAGCTTCAAAACAGGTCAGTACATTCATTATTGAAGCGCCTCAAATGGAAACAGAAAAAAAGATTTGGGTGTATTTACCTAAAGGTTATGAAACTTCAAAAAATCCATATCCGGTCATCTACATGCATGATGCCCAAAATCTTTTTGACGAAAAGACCTCTTTTGTTGGAGAATGGAAAATCGATGAATATTTGGATTCAATTCATGAAAATCAATCCATTATCATAGGTATTGAACATGGTAATGAAAAACGGATTGACGAGCTGACTCCTTTCGTTACTGAAAAATATGGTGGAGGAAAAGGCAATTTGTACCTAGATTTTATTGTACAAAACTTAAAACCCAAAATTGATAATACCTATAATACATTAAAGGATGCAAAACATACTGCCATATTTGGTTCCTCTTTGGGTGGACTAATTTCTTTGTATGCGGTTATAAAATATCCAGAAACTTTTGGTAAGGCTGGGGTGTTTTCGCCTGCTACATGGATCAATAAAATCGAAATGTTCGATTTCGTAAAGGATAATACCATTGATGCTGATAAAAAAATTTAC
>DASWKU010000252.1:0-5114 GCA_036396455.1 Flavobacteriaceae bacterium | reverse complement strand
AATCAATCAGCCCTTCAGGAGTTTCAACAATAATGAGTTTCTTTTTTTTGTCCACTTTTTTTATGAAGTCATCATTCATGGGAATTAGAATTTCTATGCCGTCACGGTCTATTTCGAAAAGGGCCTGAGAGGAGGTGTCGTTAATGGATTTTATAGTTCCAACTTTGCCAAAATGAACGTCTTCAACCGTATAGCCAACCACCTCATGAAAGTAAAATTTATCATCTTCAAGTTTTGGCAAAAATTCAAGAGGGAGATACACATCGCATTTTAAAATACTGTCGGCATCCAGTTCGGTATCCACCTCTTCAAATTTTACACGTAGCAACTCCGATTTGTGCAATTGGGAAGACTCAATAAAAAAAGGCACAAGATTGTTTCGTAAATCGATAAATAAGGCATCCAGATGTTCATAAAGTTCAGGCTCATCGGTATCCAGTTTTATCAGGACTTCTCCCTTAAAGCTGTACTTTTTTACAATTTTGCCAAGATAAAAGCAATCTTTTTTTTGCATAATGCTTTAAAATAAAAAACCCCGACGATACATGTCGGGGTCAAAAGTATAAAAAAATAATTTTCTACTCTTCTTCTTTTGAAGCTTCTGTTTTGGTTTCTGGAGCATCTTCAACAGTTTCTTCTGCAACTTCTTCCACTACTGGAGTGTCTTCTGTTGTTTCCTCGGCAACAGGTTCTTCTGTGGCTTCTTCTACTGCTGGTTCATCTGCAACAACTTCCTCGGCAACAGGTTCTTCAGCAACAATGTCTTCAACAGTAGTCTCCTTTGTGGCTTCTTCAGCAACTTCAGCAGTTTCTTCAGTTGATTCCTCGGCTACAGCTTCTTCTATTACTTCTTCAGCAACAGGTTCTTCAGTGACCTCTTCCACAGGAACGGCTGCTCTAGCTTCGTTTACAGCTTTCTCAGCCTCAAGTGCTTTGGCTTTAGCATCAGCTTTGGCTTTGGCCAATCCTTCTTTTTTGGCATCAACTTTACCCGCTTTTTCGTCCAACCAGGCATTAAACTTTGCTTCAGCCTGTTCTTCAGTTAAAGCGCCTTTTCTAACACCGCCCGCCAAATGATTTTTTAACAATGCGCCTTTGTAAGATAAAATTGCTCTCGCAGTATCTGTGGGTTGGGCACCATTTTGTAACCAGGTAACGGCTACATCAACATTCAATTCAATGGTTGCTGGGTTTGTGTTGGGGTTGTAAGCACCTAATTTTTCAAGGTATTTACCATCTCTTTTTGATCTTGCATCGGCTGCAACAATCCAGTAATAAGGTTTTCCTTTTTTACCGTGTCTTTGTAATCTAATTTTTACTGCCATGATAATTAATTAGTGAGGTTCTCGACCTCGGTTATTAATGAGTGCGCAAAGGTAATACATTTTTTTATTTACAAAATAATAATTAGGGTATTTTTTAAATTGCATTATTGTATTGGACTTTGCGCTTTAAATCAAATAAGTTCAAGACTATAGAGCTCGTTTAAATTTTTAAGATAAGGATTTAAACCTCGTATAAAAGATATGCTTGTTGAGCTATGATGGAATCAATTTTACTTATTGGAACTTTGGCACCAGGTTGCGCCATTAATTTTCGCATCACTTTATTGGTAACCTCCTGGATTTTTTTAGTGTCACATTCTTCGTTGTGGTCTTTAAAAAATTGTACTACTTTTTGATGGACACTTCGTTTTGACTTTATTAAATGATCTCTTAATGTGGCATCTTCAAGCCATTTTTTGAACTGTGAAAATTCTTCAGATATAATGATGTCCACTTCATCTATGGCGGCAAGACGTTTTTCCTTGGTTTTCTCCAAATCGACAGAGATTAAATCCAGATCATAAAAAACGACATGATCACCCTGCATTAGGGATTTATCAATATTACTTGGAATGGCCAAATCAATGAGCAATTGTTTTTTTGAGGTTGGTTGAACTTTTTTTATGAGATGATGGCTATTGCTGGCTGCACTAATTATGACGTCGAAATCCCAAAAATCATTCTCAAGAACCTTATTCCAGTCATAAATCCTGCAATTAAAGGCTTTGCACAATAGTTCGGCCTTTTCAACTGTGCGATTACTGATGTAAATATTGGTGTAATTAAATTTTGAATTGTATTTGAACAATTGTTTTACAATGTCACCAGCGCCAATAAAAAGGATTTTTTTGTTTTTAGAAGCCAATTTGCCATACGTACTTCTTATAACTTTCAAGGATTTGTAGGCCACTGAAGTGGTGCCATCCCTAAAATGGGTTTCATTGCTTATACGTTTGTGGCTTTTAAAAACAGACTGTAAAGCACGCTCCAAAAGCGAACCCTGCATGTTATGGGCAATAGAAAATTGATGTGCTTTTTTAATTTGGTGAACGATTTCTGCATCCCCCAGTACCATGGACTCGAGTCCTGAAGCAACGTCCATTAAATGTCTTGCAGTTTCTTCGGTGCTATCACAACAATTAAAATAATTGACAATAGATTTGGTGTAATCTTTTACCTTTTGGATAATAATAAAATCGCGAAGTTTTGAAGCTGAAGTCAATGTGGATTCAAAATAGATTTCGGTTCTGTTGCAGGTGGCTAAAATGAACAGGCCAGAAATATCAGAAAATGTTTTGCGTATGTCACTTGATAGGGTTTCCTTTTCCAATTCAGGGATATGGAACATTTCCCGCTGTACGACAGAAGCCGTTTTATGTGAAATTCCAATATATCTTAAGGTTTTGTTCATAGGCATTTTTTCGAGCATATTTTTTAAATCATTATATCACTAAACAAATTTTAATTTGGAATGAAAACTTGATTTAGCATATTAATTCCAGTCAAAAGTAGCACCTAATCATCGTATAAAGGATGACAATTGTCATATTTTATAAATAACTATTTGGTAGAATATCAAGGGGATTTGACTTGTTGGAGTTTACAGTTTTTTCATAAAATTAATGATCATCCAACGCTCTTCCTCATCTACAATTTTTTTTTCAAAACTTGGCATGTCGTCTCTTCCAAAAATGGTTTTGTAGTAAAGAATGCCATCTGTCTGCTTTTTGAAAGCTGCTTCTGTCAAATCGGGTACTTTGGTATCTAGGCCGGAAGCTTTGGTTCCGTCCCCTTTTCCTTTGCTTCCGTGACAGGATTTACAGTGTTTGGAATACAATATTTTTCCTATACTTTCATCATCGGAGGCATTGGCATAAGGGTTTTCCATTTTTTCATATTTAGCCGGAACATTCCAATCTTTATCTTGAAATGTTTTTACCAAAGTCATTGAGGTTAGAGCCAAACCGCTAAAGAGCAGTAGACCTATATTTAATGCATTTTTTTTCATTTTTTATTAGTTTTAGTTAAACAATACTTAACGCTTCAGGGTTCTAATTTTACTTATTCTAAAAAGGATATAAATGATATAAAAAATAATAAACCAAATTGAAACAATCATTGTAGTTACCGATAATACTAGTGGAATTGGAGCATTTGCCGCAGCTGCCCATAATGATCTTTTTTCTTCCAATTGATCTGTTAATGAAGTAGGCACTCCCCATTTTTTTGTAGTTTCTATGGTTAGATCATTGTATAAATCGGATTCTTTTATCTTAACCAAAATGGTTACATTTCCTTCGTGATTTCCGGGAAGGTCTTTTGGGAATTCCACTTGAACCATTCCATTTTCGTCTGTAGTGTTAAAAACATCGCCTATTGGTAAATCGCTGAAAGTTCTCTTGACATAAAAATATAGGTCCAATTCTTCTATGGGTTCACCATTTTTATCTGTTGCAGTAGCTACAATATTATTGGAATCTGTACTCTCAACAAATGAAAGTGAAACATTGGCATCTTCCAAAGTTTCATCATCCTGTGCAAAAGCCATGTTAAAATTGGATAATAATAGAATGACCCAAGAAATTTTTAAAATCGATATCAACGGTTCAGTCTTAATTTTCATTTTTTAAAATATTTAATATGGGGTTACTTTTGGAAACATGATCGTGTTTTTCAACCGGTATTACGGGAAATAATTTGATGAGTACCGTAATGATCAACAAAAACCAAGCAAAGGAAGCAAATGTGATTGACCATTCTTCCCATGTGGGATTGTAATGCAAATATGATTCATCCACACCTTGAATGGGCAAATAAGGATGTTGCAAGGATGGGATGACGATTAAAAACCGTTTGAACCAAGCGCCCAAAATCACAAATGTTGAAATAATGAATATAGGCAATGGTTTACGCATGCCTTTAAATAGTAAGAATACAATGGGCAAAACGAGGCCACCCAATTGAACAAACCAATACATTGGCGCATATTTTCCAACAAATAATTCGGTAATGTGCTCACCTTCGACGCCTACCATTTTAAATGCAGGACCAAGATATTCGTTGATATTGAAATAGAGGTAAACCAATGAAAGTAGTACTAAGAGTTTCCCCATTTTGTCGAAATGGTCTTCTCTTATATAGGCTTTTAGGTTTAAATGTTTTCTAATAAAGTACATTGCAATGATAATGATGGCTGCCCCGGCCATAAATGCCCCAGACACAAAATAAGGGCCTAAATTGGTGCTGTCCCAACCAGGACGCCATGTCGTGGCAAATAGCCAAGACGTTACGGTATGAATGGCAAAGGCAACAGGAAGAACTGCTACGGCCAATATTTTTGTGACTTTTTGAAGCATCATTATTTGTTTAGGGTCATGGACCCAATTTATGGCAGTGATTCTGTACAATCGTTTTTTCCATTTGGGTAGTTCCGTCAATTTATCACGACAAAATGCAAGATCTGGGAGAATGGATAGATATAACAGTAAAAAACTTACTACCAAGTACGTTGAGATGATGATGACATCCCAAATTATTGGAGATTGTATCCTGAAATATCTTATCACATTAAAAAACCGATCTGGTCGTCCCATGTCCACAATAATGATGGCGGCGGCACAAATAATGGCAGAAACGGCAATGATCTCAGAAATTCTAGTAAGAGGTTTTGCCCATTCATTTTTATTGAGTTTCAGTATGGAACTAAACAATGAACCCACTAAACTAATGGCCACAAAAAATACAAAGTTTGAAATATAAATACCCCAAGATGTATAATCCCTCATGGCG
>DASWKU010000251.1:0-32552 GCA_036396455.1 Flavobacteriaceae bacterium | reverse complement strand
ATGACCATTCGTGCATTAAAGAAAAATAATTTGACCAACAAATTATTACACCTGAAAGATGGTGTAGAGGCTTTGGATTTTCTATTTGCAAGAGGAAATTATTCCGGTCGCAAAGTTGAGAATATCCCCAAAGTAATCTTGCTCGATTTAAAAATGCCCAAAGTAAATGGTCTTCAAGTGCTGCAAAAATTGAAATCGGATGAACGCACCAAAAAAATACCTGTTGTAATACTTACTTCCTCTAATGAAGATCCGGATATTCAGGAGTGTTATCGTTTGGGCGTAAATAGCTATGTAGTTAAGCCTGTACAGTTTGAACAGTTCGTTAAATCGGTTTCCGAGCTGGGATTGTACTGGATGATGTTAAACCAACCTCCGCGATAATGGCTTATATGGAACTCATATTGACTTTTTCTATTTCCCAAAAAATGGCTGAAATTTATCCATATTTCGTTACTTTTTTTATGCGTAGCGAGCTATGCCTTGTAAAAAGGGCCTTATCCGTACAAATGTCATCTCATTTTCGGTTAAAAACAAAAACTCAAGAGGCGTTCATGTTAAAAAATATTGCTAAGCTAATTTTCATTAATAGAAGCCGTTTAAACTTTTTTCAATTGGCTACAAAATGGTCGTTTTATCCCATATTTTACCAGTTTTTTAACTCCGTGGCTCTGCTATGCAGTACAAAAAAGCCAAAATCTGGAACTAAAATCCTCATTTTTCGCTTCAATCAAAAAAGTTTAAACGACTTCATAAACAAATATTGTGCTAATATAATTGAATTTGTTAATTGACCGAATAAATTTAGGTATAAGTCAAATCATTCTGTCCGCTCTGCAAGCACCGCTACCGCACCCCCGAGTGTCGGGGTTTCGTGCGGTAAAATAGCCTCCCTAATCCAATAAGCTTTTAAATAAACTACCTCGACGCAGAGCGTACGAGGTATCAGAATCAAGACCGCTACGCTACAAGTCCCGAAGCATCGGGACAAGAAACTAGAACTTTTCGTCCAGACTCTTGGTTCTAGTCTCTTGGTTCTTTGCACAACCAAATTATCAAGACGCTACACCCGAGGTAGTCCCGATAGCTATCGGGACATCGGGGAATTCTTTAGATTAAATATTTTTTAATATTTATTATGCATGCATAATAAATTATTTGTATATTTGAGCATCAAAAAAATCTCATGAAGGACAAAACTATTGATTATATATTTCGAACTACGTGGCTGGCCATAAACAAAATGTATAATGAAGAAGCTGCCCAGTTTGGAACCACGATGGCCACAGGTTTTGCATTATTGAGTATTGACCCCGAACATGGAACACCTTCAACCGCTCTAGGACCAAAAATGGGAATGGAAGCAACAAGTCTTTCGAGAACCTTAAAATCCATGGAGGAAAAAGGTCTTATAGAACGTAGACCAAATCCTGAGGATGGCCGCGGTGTCATTATTCATTTAACAGATTTTGGACGGGAAAAAAGAGCCTATTCAAGAGAAAAAGTGTTGACCTTCAATGATGCCATTCGTAATAATATAGCCCCCGAAAAATTGCAGCATTTTTATGAAGTTGCCGAACTGATCAATACTATGATCTCCAACAAAAAAATTTACAACCAAAAAGAACATAGCTTTAAATAACAAATGAGCAAACGTAGAATAAAAAAAGTGGCCATTGTTGGCTCCGGAATTATGGGGAGTGGTATCGCTTGCCATTTTGCCAATATTGGTGTGGACGTGCTTTTATTGGATATCGTTCCCAGAGAACTCAATGATATCGAAAAAGCAAAAGGGTTAACACTTAATGATAAAGTGGTAAGAAACCGTTTGGTAAATGACTCTTTGGCAACAGCCCTCAAATCAAAACCCTCTCCAATTTATCATCAACGTTTCACAGATAGAATTACAACAGGAAATTTGGAAGACGATATTGCCAAAGTAAAAAATGTCGATTGGATCATGGAAGTGGTTGTGGAGCGCCTCGATATCAAGAAAAAGGTTTTTGAAAATCTTGAAAAATACAGAACATCTGGTACTTTAATTACTTCAAATACTTCTGGAATTCCAATTCATTTCATGAGTGAAGGCCGAAGCGAGGATTTTCAAAAACATTTCTGCGGAACACACTTTTTCAATCCAGCACGATACTTAAAATTATTTGAAATCATTCCGGGCCCTAAAACATCACCAGATGTTTTGGATTTTTTAAATGGGTATGGCGAACAATTTCTAGGTAAAACATCAGTCATTGCAAAAGATACCCCAGCATTTATTGGAAACCGTATTGGGATTTTTGGAATTCAAAGTCTATTTCACCAAGTCAAGGAATTGGGTTTGACCGTTGAAGAAATCGACAAATTAACAGGCCCCGTGATTGGCAGACCAAAATCGGCGACCTTCAGGACTGTTGATGTTGTTGGATTGGATACTTTGGTCCATGTCGCCAATGGGATTTATGAAAATTGCCCAAATGATGAGGCACATGAACTTTTTAAATTGCCCGATTTCATCAATAAAATGATGGAAAATAAGTGGTTGGGCAGCAAAACTGGCCAAGGGTTTTACAAAAAAGAAGGTAAAGATATTAAAACCTTAGACCTGAACACTTTAGAATACCGCGAAAATAAACGGGCAAACTTCGCAACTTTGGAACTTACCAAACCAATAGAAAAAGTCATAGACCGTTTTAAAGTCTTGGTTTCCGGTAAAGACAAGGCGGGTGATTTCTACAGAAAAAACTTTGCGGCCATGTTTGCTTATGTGTCCAACAGGATTCCCGAAATCACTGATGAACTCTATAAAATTGACGATGCCATGAAAGCCGGATTCGGTTGGGAACATGGCCCATTCCAAATTTGGGATGCCATTGGAGTTGAAAACGGAATTGAATTGATGAAAGCCGAAGGAAAACTACCAGCAGACTGGGTAAACGGTATGTTAGCATCTGGTGTTAATTCGTTTTATTCGGTGAAGGATGGTGCCACTTATTGTTACAGCATTCCAAAAAACCTGCCTGCCGGTCAGGCAGGAACACATGAAAAAATTCCTGGTCAAGATGCCTTTATCATCCTTGACAATATCCGAAAATCAAAAGAAGTTTGGAAAAATTCTGAAGTTGTAATTGAAGATTTGGGTGATGGCATTCTAAACTGTGAATTCCAATCTAAAATGAATACTATCGGAGCCGATGTGCTGGCCGGATTGAACAAAGCAGTGGATTTGGCCGAAAAGGACTTTCAAGGTTTGGTTATCGGCAATCAAGCAGCCAATTTTTCCGTTGGAGCCAATATAGGCATGATTTTTATGATGGCCGTGGAGCAGGAATATGACGAATTGAATATGGCCATCAAATATTTTCAGGACACCATGATGCGAATGCGCTATTCATCCATTCCAACGGTTGCTGCTCCACATGGCATGACCCTTGGTGGCGGATGCGAGCTTTCCATGCATGCCGATAAAGTGGTTGCCGCTGCCGAAACCTATATTGGTTTGGTCGAGTTTGGAGTAGGCGTGATTCCTGGGGGCGGAGGTTCAAAGGAAATGGCGCTTCGTGCTCAAGATGCCTTTAAAGATGGTGATGTAGAATTAAACCGATTACGGGATTATTTTTTAACCATAGCTATGGCAAAGGTTTCAACTTCGGCTTACGAGGCCTTTGATTTGGGCATTTTACAAAAAGGTAAGGATGTCATTATAGTGAACAAAGACCGACAAATAGCCACGGCCAAAGCGTTTGCCAAATTAATGGCAGAGCAAGGTTACACCCAACCGGTAAAACGAAAAGACATCAAAGTACTTGGCAAACAGGCCTTAGGATTATTTTTAGTGGGGACCGATGCTATGGAAGACAGCAAATATATAAGTGAACACGACCAGAAAATTGCCAATAAGTTAGCCTATGTCATGGCTGGAGGTGACTTATCAGAACCAACATTGGTAAATGAGCACTATTTATTGGATCTGGAACGGGAAGCCTTTTTAAGTTTATGCACCGAACGCAAAACTTTGGAACGCATACAGCACATGCTGAAAACCGGAAAGCCGCTTCGCAATTAGAAATAAGACTTTAGGACGTAAGACGTAGGACTTTGTACAACCAAAAATTTAAATAAAATGGCATCAAAACATAACTTTAGAAAGCTAACTATCTGGAAAGATGGTATTGAATTATCAAAAGGCACCTACACGACGACTAAAATTTTTCCGAAGTCTGAACAATATGGTTTAAGTAGTCAAATGCAACGTTCGGCTGTATCTATTCCTTCAAATATTGCTGAAGGAACAGCCAAAAGTTCAAGCAAGCATTTTATTCAATATTTGGAAAACGCCCTTGGTTCTGCATACGAATGGGAAACACAGCTTATTATATCGTATGAAATAGGATACATTTCCGAAAAAACATACAATCATTTAGAAAGTAAAGTTCATAAAATACAATCTATGATTTCAAAATTTATAGACAATTTGACTATCAATTAGTCTTACGTCTTAAGTCGTGAAGTCTTAAATCAAAGAAAATGAAAACCGCATATATAGTAAAAGCATACAGAACGGCAGTGGGAAAAGCTCCCAGAGGTGTATTCCGCTTTAAACGAACTGATGAATTGGCAGCAGAAACCATTCAGTTCATGATGAAAGAATTGCCCCAATTGGACAAAACCCGAATCGACGATGTTATTGTTGGCAATGCCATGCCGGAAGGTTCACAAGGACTGAATATGGCTCGATTTATCTCATTGATTGGATTAAATAGCGTGGATGTACCGGGTGTAACGGTCAACCGATTTTGCTCTTCAGGAATCGAAACCATTGGTATTGCCACTGCAAAAATTCAGGCAGGTATGGCTGATTGCATTATTGCAGGTGGTGCCGAAAGTATGAGTTCCGTACCCATGTCAGGTTTTAAACCCGAATTAAATTATGACATTGTTAAAGCAGGTCACGAGGATTATTACTGGGGTATGGGAAATACCGCCGAAGCTGTTGCCAATCAATTTAAGATTTCACGTGAAGACCAAGATGAATTCGCCTTTAGTTCACACATGAAAGCACTGAAAGCCCAGGCCGAAAATCGTTTCCAAGATCAAATAGTCCCTATTGAAGTGGAACATATTTATGTTGATGAAAACGGGAAAAAAGCCACAAAAAAATATACGGTAACCAAAGACGAGGGACCACGTGCCGGAACCAATATGGAGGCGTTGGCCAAATTGCGTCCGGTATTTGCGGCCAACGGAAGCGTTACCGCGGGTAACTCATCCCAAATGAGCGATGGTGCCGCTTTCGTCATGGTGATGAGTGAAGCTATGGTGAAGGAATTAAAATTGGAACCCATTGCACGATTGGTCAATTATGCTGTTGCAGGTGTTGAACCACGGATCATGGGCATTGGCCCCGTAAAAGCCATTCCAAAAGCCCTTAAGCAGGGAGGTTTGAAACAATCAGATTTGGAACTCATTGAATTAAATGAAGCTTTTGCTTCTCAATCGTTGGCTGTAATCAGAGAATTGAAGTTAAATCCATATCTTATAAATGTCAATGGAGGTGCAATCGCATTGGGCCATCCACTAGGATGTACAGGAACAAAACTTTCGGTACAGCTATTTGATGAAATGCGCAAACGGAAATTGCAGGGCAAATATGGTGCCGTGACCATGTGTGTGGGAACAGGACAAGGGGCTTGTGGGATTTTTGAATTTTTGAATTAAGACTCAAGACGAAAAGAACCAAGAATCAAGACCGTTATGCACAATTTTAAAAATCTCAAAATATGGAGTGAAAGTATAGCTTTAGTTTCTGAATCCTATAAGCTCACTCGAACTTTCCCAGATTTTGAAAAGTTTGCATTGGTGACTCAAATGAATAGATGTGCTGTTTCTATACCTTCAAATATATCAAAAGGTTCAAGTAAAAGTACTGATAGACATTTTAATAAATATCTCGAGGACAGTTTAGGTTCAACATTTGAATGGGAAACGCAATTGATAGTTGCATTAAACGAGAACTATTTATCAGAAGAAAAGTTTAAAGAATTAGAACAAAAAATAATACAAATACAAAAAATGATTTCGAGATTTCAATCCGGTCTAAATGTTTAGTCTTGGCTCTTGGCTCTTGATTCTTTTAATCTAAAACTATGGAAGCACAAGAAAAACAAATACTCCGCGGTGGTCAATTCTTGGTTAAGGAAACCAGCTGTGATGACGTTTTTACTCCTGAAGATTTTTCAGAGGAACAAAACATGATGAAAGATGCGGTCATGGAATTCAACGACCGTGAGATTATTCCAAATAAACCTCGCTTCGAAGCCAAAGACTATGCTTTTACCGAAGAGTGTATGCGCAAGGCGGGTGATCTTGGGTTTCTAAGCGTTGCCGTCCCTGAAGCGTACGGTGGACTGGGCATGGGCTTTGTGTCAACACTCCTAACCTGCGATTATATTTCCAGCGGTACCGGCTCATTCAGTACAGCCTTTGGTGCGCACACAGGTATTGGTACCCTGCCAATTACCCTATATGGAACCGAAGAGCAAAAACAAAAATATGTGCCAAAATTAGCGACTGGAGAATGGTTTGGTTCCTATTGTCTTACTGAACCTGGAGCTGGTAGCGACGCCAATTCCGGGAAAACTACGGCCACACTTTCCAAGGATGGAAAGAGTTACAAAATCAACGGACAAAAGATGTGGATTTCAAATGCAGGGTTTTGTCGTTTAATGATTGTTTTCGCCCGTATAGAGGACGATAAAAACATTACAGGATTTATTGTTGAATATGATAAGGAAAATCCCAATGGCATTACTTTAGGTGAAGAAGAACATAAATTGGGTATCCGTGCTTCTTCTACACGTCAAGTATTTTTTAACGATACCTTAGTTCCTCTTGAAAATATGTTAGGCGGTCGTGGTGAAGGCTTTAAAATTGCCATGAACGCCTTAAATGTTGGCCGTATAAAATTGGCAGGAGCTTGTTTGGATTCCCAACGCCGTATCACTACAATGGCAGTCCAATATGCCAACGAGCGTAAGCAATTCAACACTCGTATTTCCGATTTTGGCGCGATTAAAGTGAAATTGGCAGAAATGGCAACAAGTGCTTACGCAGGAGAATCTGCGACCTATAGAGCGGCAAAAAACATTGAAGACCGTATTGTGCTTCGGGTGGCGGCTGGAAATTCACATCAGGAGGCCGAACTTAAAGGTGTTGAGGAATATGCCATTGAATGTTCCATTTTAAAAGTGGCCGTTTCTGAAGATATTCAAAATTGTTCTGACGAGGGTATCCAGATTTATGGCGGCATGGGATTTTCTGAAGACACACCTATGGAAGCTGCTTGGAGAGATGCGCGAATCACTCGAATTTATGAAGGCACCAACGAGATCAACCGCATGCTTTGTGTAGGTATGTTGGCCAAAAAAGCCATGAAAGGCCATGTTGATTTATTGACACCTGCCACGAAAGTTCAGGAAGAATTAATGGGCATTCCTTCATTTGAAGTACCTGATTACTCTGAACTGTTTTCGGAGGAAAAAGAAATGATTGGGAAATTGAAAAAAGTATTCTTGATGATCGCCGGTGCTGCCGTTCAAAAATTCGGTCAGGAGTTGGATGACCAACAACAATTATTGATTGCCGCCGCCGATATCTTGATTGAAATTTACTTGGCGGAATCTGCCATATTGAGAACCGAGAAAAATGCCAAACGTTTTGGAGAGAACGCGCAATCCATTCAAATAGCGATGTCAAAATTATATCTTTACCATGCTGTCGATCTTGTTGAAGAAAAAGGGAAGGAAAGCATCATTTCCTTTACCGAAGGCGACCAGCAAAAGATGATGCTCATGGGATTAAGGCGTTATACCAAATACGTAAATTACCCCGATATTGTGGATTTGCGCAATGCCATTGCCGAAAAGGTAAAAACTGAAAATAAATATTGCTTTTAAAACAATAGACTAATTCAAATGAAAAAAAGCCAATTCCTTTAACAGAATTGGCTTTTTGTATAGATTATTAAACATGAATTAGTTACTTGGCCAATCTTCCCAAATACTGCAATGTCCTGATTTATCTGTTCTTACCACAGCTCTTCTTCCAACAGTATAACCGGCATTCATTAAAGCAGCAGGAGAAAAATGAAGTGCGCCCGTTCCTTTATCACTAAAAGCAGTACCAAAATGTCCTTGACTCAAACCATGTCCTACTTCATGAAGTACAACGGTTTCAAAGTCCACAACATCATCAAATAAAATATCGTTTGCCGCATCTTGAAAATTGAAATTGTCGTTAATATAAATTTCACTAAAGGCAGTATCGATTTTACCATTTCCGTCAATATCACTAGGTTCAAATGTTACATCATCGGCCCAAGTAAACGTAAACGTTACACCAATGACTCCTGCTCCTGCTCCTGGTCCCAATACAGTTTCAAAAAAATCAGGGGACAAAATTCCAGCATGTAAAATGGTGCCAGGTATATATCCAGCAAAACCACCATTACCTACAAGAAATTGAACAAGTCCAACATCAAATCCAAGTACACCAATAAATGGAATACTTAGTCCTTGAGAACAGGTTACTGCATCCCACGTATTCATGGAATTGACCATAGCATCAAAGGTTGCCTGCTCGCTCATCCCAGAAGTCGTACCCAATTGTGTATTGTCTATCCAATAAGGCACTGAAGCTCCTCCAATGTTGCGCGGATCGTTGGGAACAAAATCTGAATTCAATTGCTGGTTTCCTTTATCGCTAAAAAAGACTGTTCTGCCTTCTTCATTAGCTCCTAAAAATTCTATTTTTTCCAGCCTAACACCTTGACCAGCAAGAGCGTTATTAATTTGAATCATCAAATCCAAAACAGGATCATTCTTACTATTGTCAGCTCGCAATCCTTCTCGTCCTGTTTTAAATTTAGGATCAATAGTTATGAGAAGCTTTTGATCAATTTGTTTACTAAATTGATTTACATCAGATTGCGGTGAAACACCTTCTTCTTGGCAGCCTATAACGAATATAGAAATTGCCAATAAAACAAATACTTTTTTCATTTCTTGTAATGGTTTGGTTAATAATTAATAATTGAATTTTTGCTAGGTAAAACTCGCTATTATGTCGGGGAAGTCATTTTAACTCAAGTAAACTATATTAATATTGTAAGCAATCGGTTATTTGCCTGATTAAAAGCACTAATAGCTGTTGTACAACATTATTGCATGTGATTTAGAAAAATATTTCATGAAATAAATAGTGTTTCTAAAACAATAGACTAATTCAAATGATGAAAAAGTCGGTTCTTTAATTAGAACTGGCTTTTTTAATTTTACTATATTTAAAAAAAATATTTCAAACCTGTGAAAAAGTACCTTACCATAATTGCATTTCTCCATTCCATTTTTTCCATTTCCCAACCCGATACCGAAGTGTTTCTGTTCGATTTAAGTCAAGAAAATGGAACGTTTCAACTTTCAAATTTTAGGAACATTTCAAATAATGAAGGCTATGACAACCAACCTTCGTTTTTGGACAACCATACCATGTTATATGCTGGAACCAGAAATGGGCAAACCGATATTGTTGAATTCAATATTTCCACTGGGGAAAAACAATGGATTTGCGAAACCGAAGGCGGTGAATATTCCCCATTAAAGATCCCAAACCAAAACGCCGTTTCGGCCATCCGATTGGATAAGGATGGGACACAAGTATTGCGAAAATATGATTTGAACAATGGCCAATCAGAAGTTTTGGTCGATGACATTATTATAGGCTATCAGGTTTGGAATAATGACACTATCCTTTTGTCATCGGTGTTGGAAGATGATGGCCTTTCTCTTTATGTAACAAATCCCAATGTGAAAAAATATCGTAAAATTGAAGCAAACATCGGACGATCCTTGCATAACATTCCCATCTCAAATTTGGTGAGTTTTATCTCAAAAGAAAAGGATAGCATTTGGGAAATCAAATCGGTGGACCCAAAATCCGGTGAAACAAAATATATAACCAACACCTTGCCAAAAACTGAGGATATGTGCTGGTTATCTTCCAATACCATCCTCATGGGAAAAGGGGACAAATTATATAAATTACAACTAAATAAAGGTGAGGATTGGGTTGAAGTGGCTTCGCTATCAGGCTACGGTATTTCCAACATCACGAGATTGGCCGTAAGTCCCGGTGGGACCAAACTGGCTGTTGTTGGCGAAGTATCAAATCAAAAACTGGCACCAAAACTGGAAAATATAAAATGGATTTCAGGCAACTGGAAAGGTGAAGCTTTTGGCGGACAAATCGAAGAACATTGGAGTGAACCTTCTGGCGGTTCCATGATGGCAACCTTTAAACTCATCAATGATGGTAAAGTGTCATTTTATGAAATCGAAATTATTAGGGAGGTTGAAAATTCGTTGATCCTTCAGTTAAAACATTTCAACAGCGATTTAAAAGGATGGGAAACCAAAGATGAAACCATCGATTTCCCGTTAATAGAAGTCACAACCAATAAAGTGGTTTTTGAAGGTATGACATTTGAAAAAGTAAGTGATCATGAAATGAATGTCTATGTCGATATCCATCAAAAGGACGGAACAATTGAAACCGTAAAATTTATTTATCGGTTGCTTAATTAGTTCTTATTTTTTGGGTATTCGTCAGCTTCGTGTGGCTCTTGTCTGCTCTGTGTCGCTCTGGGTAATAGCTATCACGCAGAGATTCACAGAGCATCACAAAGTTACACGGAGAAATTCTAAATATGAACTAAATTATGACCGCATTCATAACAATAAAAAATAAAATGAAACATTTAATCCCAATGGCATTGGTTCTGTACAGCTTCTTATTGGAAGCCCAGACCAATCAAAAAATCTACGACATTATTGATGCCATTTCAGCAGAACATATTAAAAATGATGTCAAAACCTTGGCCGATTTTGGAACGCGACATACTTTAAGCGATACAGTTTCCCAAACTCGGGGCATTGGAGCGGCCAGACGTTGGATAAAATCGGAGTTTGAATCTATTTCCAAAGATTGCAATAACTGCCTTAATGTGTTTTACCAAAAGAATTTTGTAAAACAAGGTGCCAATGAACGCATTGTGAAAGATGTTTGGATCGTAAATGTGGTGGCCATACAAAAAGGGACCAAATACCCAAACCGGTATATCATGATGAGTGGCGATATCGATTCTCGAGTGTCGGATCCAAATAATTACACTTCAGATTCCCCAGGTGCCAACGATAATGCTTCGGGTATGGCTGGAACGATTGAGGCGGCCAGGGTACTGTCCAAATATCAATTTGAAAACAGTATCGTTTACTTAGGTTTGGCAGGTGAAGAACAAGGCTTGTTTGGCGGTAAGGGCTTTGCCGAATATGCCAAAGAACATCATTGGGAAATCATTGGGATTTTCAATAATGATATGATAGGAAACATTTCAGGGGTTGACGGCGTGATTGACAATAAAACCTTTAGAATTTTCTCTGAACCTGTTCCTGTGACCGAAACAGAAAAAGAACGCAATGCACGCCGGTTTTATGGTGGTGAGGTGGACGGCATTTCCCGGCAATTGGCGCGATATGTCCATAAAACCACTAAAACCTATATGCCCGAAATGAACCCCATGATGGTTTACAGATTGGATCGTTTTGCGAGAGGAGGACACCATCGTCCCTTTAACGATGTAGGTTTGGCAGGCATCCGGATTATGGAAGCCCACGAAAACTACACCCAGCAACATCAGGACATTCGTACTGAAAACGGCATTGATTATGGGGACACTTTTGAGCACGTCAATTTTGATTATGCCAAAAAACTCGCCGCAGTAAACGCCATTAACTTGGCAAGCATTGCCTCAGCCCCACCAGCACCAAAAACGGTTTCCATTGGTGGCATGGTTGAACCTTCCACTCGACTGAAATGGGACAAAGTGGATGGTGCAACAGGATATAAAATTTACTGGAGAGATACCACTTCCCCTACTTGGGACAACAGCAGATATGTAGGTGACGTTACAGAATTTACCTTGGAAGGCATTGTCATTGATAATTTTTATTTTGGAGTGGCTACGGTAGGCGAAGATGGCTTTGAAAGTCCTGTGGTATTTCCAAATCAAATTTTAAGAAATTAAAGATTCCCACTTTCTCGGAAAATATTTATGTCGGAACTGGAAGAACATTATTTTAAATCGGATGAAGAATGGCGCCAATGGTTGCATGATAACCATGTGGTTTCCAAAGGTGTTTATCTCATCTTTTACAAAGTGGATCACGACAATGACAGTATGCGCTGGGAAGAAGCGGTAAAAGTTGCCCTTTGTTATGGATGGATTGATTCCACAGTTAAAAGCTTGGGCAATGGAAAAAGACGTCAGTACTTTACGCCCCGAAATCCCAAGAGTGTGTGGAGTGCCTTGAACAAAAAATATATTGAAGAATTAAAGGGCTCTGATTTAATGCACCTAAGTGGTTTGGAAAAAATTAAAATCGCAAAGCAAAATGGCTCTTGGACCGCTCTGGACGATGTTGAAAATGGGGTTGTCCCAGAGGATCTTCAGGCCGCATTTGACAACAACCCATTGGCTTTTAAAAATTACAACAACTTTTCGCCCAGTTACAGAAAAAGCTATCTCTATTGGCTCAACCATGCAAAACGGGAAGACACCAGGGCGAAGCGCATCTCTGAAATTGTTAAACTTTGCGAACACAATATAAAAAGCAGGGGCGATTGGTAATAAAATCGGGTTTTGTACCTTAAAATTGCCTAAAACATGAGTAATGAAAACAACCCGAAATGGCTACAAAAGTTCCTATTATCCTGTAAAAATAAGAAGATAATGAGTAAATTAGTCCACATATAACGAGTTGGCAAACATTTAGAAAAACCACGCAATGATAAAATTATGACTGAAAAAAAAATAAGAACAGAAAAAATCTTAACCAGAATATTGATATGGTTACCTTCATTAGTAATAACTCTGTTCTATATTCCTAACGCATTGGACAAGTTATTTGATCCCAATCAAACAGGTAAAATTGTAGAAAATAGTGCCGTAATGATTATTGCTGGAATTTTTCTATTAATAGCAACAGCTCTTTTCTTATACAACAAAACGATACTGATTGGAACATCAATGTTGGTTTTATATATGATTTTTATTGTTTTAATTCATATGTATAAAGGAAAACCCGCTGAAATTGTAATTTTAATTCTTATGGCGACTATATTCGCTTCGTATATCAGAAAACCACAATTATTTCATCAAAATTGATAAAACAGACTTGCGAAAAATCGAACTGAATTATTACCTCAATAAATGAACTGAAAACTATTAAAAAAAATAGCTGATGAAACCTGTTAACGGAAATAAAAAAAACGATTTGCCAACAACGCCTAAGCTTCATTGCTACTGAGAGTTTCAAAAAATAGTTTTATCTTTCAAAAAACTAAAAGGTTCATCTGAATAAACTAAACAACAATACGCAACGCAAGCTTAGCCAGAGACCGTTAGCTACCATATAAAACAGACCGTAGAAAATGAAAGAAAAAGAGATTATAGAATTTGAATATCCAAAACGACTAAATGAAATTTTAGACTTGTCTTGGAAAATTTTTAAATCTCAATTCATTCACGGCAGACACGAAATCAATAAAGAAGCCCCTTTTCAACACCATATGGCTCAAATTATTAGAAGTGTTGGAAATCTATATTCTATTGCCGAAAAAGACCTTTTTAAAGTTGATTTGGAAACAAAATGCGACAATGTAAAAGGAAAGTCTAAATATATTGACATTTCCTGCGAATTTGTCGACCAAATAAACTGTGCTATTGAATTGAAATTTAAAACAGCAAAACAAGGAGCACAAGACCACGGACGAATTGACGCTTATGTTGATATTGAAGCACTTGAAATAGTTACTGAAGGACAGTTCGACATTGGAAAATTCTATATGATAACTGACAGTACACCATATATTAATCAGTCAATTAAAGGAGTTGGAACTGTTTTCGCCACACATAACGGATTTATAACAGAAAAAGGAAAAGAGTTTTGGTACGATAGCAAAGGACGAGAAGATGTCCGAGTTAATTTGCGAAACTCATATGAATTTGAATGGGAAAAGATAAATGATTGGTATTTTCTTGATTTGACAATTAATAAAGAAAATCCAAAATCATACAGTTTCGAAGAAGTTAGAAAAAAACATAAACAAGCATACGAACCTTGGACAATTGAAGCGGACGAAAAATTAGAAATGCTGTTTTGTGAAGGAAAAAAATAAAGGAATTAAGCGAAATTTTTGGAAGAAATGATGGAGCAATCCGTTCTCGCATAAAAAAGCTCGAACTAAAAGAAAAATACGGTAACTAACAGCTAAGGTTTTGCGTCAGGCGGGATGACGTGCAAGCTTGGAGCTTTGTGCTTCTATTTAAGTTCAGTACTGGTAGACAATTTTGTGCTTCTAAACCCGCCCGAACGCAAAGCCCGAAAACGTTGTAAGCAAGCCTAACGGATGGCACAACAGACAGAAAAAAACAGAATATGAAACAGACAATCATTTATTTTGCATTGACAATTTTTATATTGACTTCGTGCAACAACAAATCAGAAAAAACAAATAGTAGTATGGCGACAACAACAAGCGACAGTTTGACTTTCAAAAATGGCTACTCAGAAGTGAACGGACTGAAAATGTATTATGAAATTTATGGACAGGGTAAACCTCTTGTTCTAATCCACGGTGGAGGTTCAACAATTCAGTCAAATTTTGAAAAAGTTATTCCATTATTCGCAAAAAACAGGAAAGTCATAGCAGTTGAATTACAAGCTCATGGACGCACAAATGACCGAAATACGGGCGTTTCATTTGAACAAGATGCAGATGACATTGCCACGCTTCTCAAAAACCTAAAAATTGACAAGGCCGATTTTTTTGGTTTCAGCAACGGAGGCACAACTACTTTACAAATTGCCATTCGCCACCCTGAAATAGTTGATAAAATCATTTTAGGTTCTGCTCTTGCCAAACGCAATGGAGTTCCTAAACAATTTTGGGGATTTATGAAACAAGCACGATTGGAAAATATGCCGATACAACTTAAAGAAGCCTACAATAAAGTCTCATCAGACCCAAATGGTCTACAGGTCATGCATGACAAAGACGCAAAAAGAATGGTTGATTTTAAAGATATCCCGGACGAACAAATTAAATCCATTAAAGCACCAACTTTAATCATTATAGGAGACAAGGACGTGATTACACCAGAGCACGCCATTGAAATGCACAGACAGATCAATAATTCAGAATTGGCAATAATTCCCGGAGGACATGGAGAATACATCGGAGAAGCAATAACTTTAAAACCTGACTTTAAAGAACGTGAACTTGTTGTTCCAATGATTGAAAAATTCCTAAACAAAAGGGAATAATAAAACAGCGAACCTCCACAGCCGTTATACGAAACTGTGAAGCACATTACTACGTCGAATCTTCGATATCGCCGATGGCGAACTTTAATCTGTGCTGCTATGAAGACTTTGGTCTTAAAGTAAATGTGTCCCACACATACATTTAAATTACCTAAGAAGACGCTTGGAATACTCTACATCATACGTTAACTTTACTAGTAAATAGAAACAAAAGCCAATGAAAGCCTGGGTCATTAACAGGATCTGTGATCTGAAAAAAGAGGACCGACCCTTAACCTTGTGCGATATTCCAAAACCAAAGCAAAAAAACGGTGAACTCTTGTTAAAGGTAAGATCCTGTGGCATCTGTCATACTGAGATCGATGAAATTGAAGGACGAACTGCACCACCCATATATCCAATAGTTCCTGGTCACCAAGTCGTAGGTATTGTAGAAGAATCCAAAGCAAAAAATGGTACTATAAACGTTGGAGACCGTGTTGGCGTTGCATGGATATTTTCAACTTGTGGAACCTGCGAATTTTGTCAATCCGGACAGGAAAACCTTTGCCCCAACTTTCTGGCCACTGGGCGTGACCAAAATGGAGGATATGCAGAATATATGACAGTTCCTGAAGGATTTGTCTATCCCATTCCAGACTTTTTTAGTGATGCCGAAGCTGCACCCTTACTTTGTGCCGGTGCCATTGGATTTCGTTCACTCCAACTGTGCCAACCCAAAAACGGACAACATATAGGGCTGACCGGATTTGGAGCTTCGGCCCACTTGGTGTTAAAATTGGTCAGGCATTTATATCCCAACAGCAAAACCTATGTTTTTGCTCGTAGCAAAAAAGAACAAGCCTTTGCATTGGAACTTGGCGCGGTTTGGTCTGGTGATACAAGTGATAGGCCACCAATCTTGCTTCATTCCATTATTGATACCACGCCAGTATGGAAACCCGTTGTTCACGCTATGGAGTGCCTGAAACCCGGCGGAAGATTGGTGATCAATGCCATACGAAAAGAACATCTCGATCAGGATTACCTTACTAAACTGGACTATCCCATCCACCTTTGGATGGAAAAGGAGATCAAAAGTGTGGCCAACGTCACCCGGCATGATGTGAAGGAATTTATTGGGATTGCTACCGAAATGCAGTTTAAACCGGACATACAGACCTATCCTTTTGAGGCTGCCAACCGTGCGATTATGGACATCAAAAACCGAAACATCAAAGGTGCCAAAGTGCTGATGCTATGATGGTCTGTAATCCAATCTTTTTTGCTAAATTAGTTTTGGAAGCAAAAAATACTAGAGCTTAATTTATGAATTTAACATCACAAATCGCCAAACAAATTAGGGAAGTCCTGCTGGATGGCACCTGGGTGGCCACCAATTTCAAGACACAATTATCTGATATGAGTTGGGAACAGGCAACGACAAAAGTAAATTCTTTAAACACAATTGCAGCCTTGACCTTTCATATTGACTACTATATTGCTGGTTTGATAAGGGCATTCCAAGGCGGAACCCTGGACATCAAGGATAAATACAGCTATGACGCACCACCCATTACCTCTCAAAAGGATTGGGAGCAACGTATGCAAAAACTATTTGACAATGCCGAAACCTTAGCCAATCTTATTGAACAAATGACTGATGATAGCTTAATACAACCCTTTGTGGAAGAAAAATACGGGAACAACTATATCAACATACAAGCGATGATCGAACATTGCTATTACCATTTGGGTCAAATTGTGTTGATCAAAAAATTAATAAAAGCTAATTCATAATCTTGACCAGCATTTCTTTAAGCAAATCCGCTTGAGGTAAGGCGTTGGCACCAACGCCCTTGCTTTTCACATCAAATTCGCGTAAAGTAGAAACCACCAAGCTCACTTTTTTCATGGGGTAATTGTGGGCCGCTTCAATGTATTCGTTCACAAAATACGGATTGATTTTTAAGGAGGATGCAACGTTTCGTGGTGTTTTGTCGTGCAACCCGTGAAAATGCAACAACTGTGAGAAGAAGCTGAACAATAGCGATACCGTGACAACCATGGGATTGTCCTTTGGGTTATCGGCAAAATAGTTGATGATTTGGTGGGCTTTAAATACATTGCGTTGACCTATGGCTTTGCGCAACTCAAAATTGTTGTAGTCTTTACTGATGCCAATATTCAGTTCAATGTGTTCGGGAGTGATTTGCGTTCCTACGGGTAAAATAATCTTAAGCTTATCCAGTTCATTTGAAATCCTGCTTAAATCGTTACCTAAAAACTCCACCAACATTTGGGCCGCTTTGGGCACAATGGTATAATTCTGACTGGAAAGCGTACGCCTGATCCAATCGGCCACCTGATTTTCATAAAGCTTTTTACTCTCAAAGACCACGCCCACTTTTTGAATGGCTTTATACAACGCTTTTCTTTTATCGATGGTCTTATATTTATAATTGATGACCAAGATGGTCGAAGGTTGTGGTTGGTTGACGTACTCTACCAATTTTTCTATCGTTCGGGACAAATCCTGTGCTTCCTTAACAATGACCACTTGGTGCTCTGCCATCATAGGATAACGCTTGGCATTCCCCACAATATCATCGATGGTCACATCCCGACCATACAACACCATTTGGTTGAAGCCTTTTTCGTCATCAGACAGCACGTTCTTTTCAATAAAATCGGAAATCCCATCAATGTAATAGGGCTCCTCTCCCATCAAAAAATAAATGGGTTTCAGTTTTTTAGTTTTAATATCAGCAATTAGCTGTTTGACCTCTTCCAAAACTATAAATTTTCAAATTATAAAAATCCAAATTCCAAAAACAGGAGTTGGAATTTGATATTTGAGTATTGTAAGTTAACTTTGGGTGCTACTGAATTTTAATAATGCAACAATTAAATTTTCCAAAGTTCTCATTTCGTTTCAAAAATAGCGAAAATAAACGGCTTATTTTTGATGGCATCCGCAAAAAATTTGTGGTTTTGCAGCCCGAGGAATGGGTCCGCCAACATTGTGTCCAATATTTGATCCAGATGAAAAACTATCCAAAATCGTTGATCAATGTTGAAAAGGAATTGAAAATAAATACCTTAAGAAAACGCTATGACATTGTGGTGTTCAATCCTGACGGAAGCCTCCATTTGATTGTGGAATGTAAGGCTCCAGAGGTGAATATTGATCAAACCACATTCGATCAGATTGCGAGATATAATTTAGAACTAAACGCCACCTATTTGATGGTAACCAACGGAATTAATCATTATTATTGCCAAATGGATTTTGAAAAGGAGCGCTATGAATTTTTAAAAGACATTCCAGATTATAATATATGAAGTTAGCCATCGTCATACTCAACTGGAACGGCAAAGCATTGCTCCAACAGTTTTTGCCATCGGTTATTGAACATTCACCTGATGCAACTGTTTATGTGGCCGATAATGCTTCAACCGATGATTCTGTTGACTTTGTTACAAGGAATTTTTCCACAGTCAAAATTATTCAAAACAAAGAAAACGGTGGTTATGCCAAAGGTTATAATGATGCATTAAAACACATTGATGCCGATGTATTTTGCCTTTTGAACAGCGATGTTGAAGTTACCGAGAATTGGTTGCTTCCCATACAAGCCGAATTTCAGAACAATCCCCAAACGGCCATTGTTCAGCCCAAAATTTTGGACTTTAAAAACAAGACCCATTTCGAATATGCCGGTGCGGCTGGAGGGTTTATTGACAAATATGGTTATCCATTTTGCAGAGGCCGGATATTCAAGACCATTGAGCAAGACCATGGTCAATATAATGATACAGCAGCACTATTTTGGGCTTCAGGGGCTTGTTTTTTTATCAGAAAAGCGGCTTTTGAAACGCTTGGCGGTTTTGATGAATCCTTTTTTGCACACATGGAAGAAATCGATTTGTGTTGGCGAGCCTTTAATTCCGGATTTAAAGCCAAATATATTGGTGCCTCAACGGTGTACCATGTTGGCGGTGCAACCCTGCAATCCAACAATCCCCAAAAAACATACCTCAACTTTAGAAATAGCTTGTACACACTGGTCAAAAATGCCCATGGTCATGTATTTGCGCTTGTAATGATCAGACTTCTTTTGGATGGGGTTGCAGGGATTAAATTTTTATTGGAATTAAAAGCCCAACATACCCTTGCCATTTTAAGAGCGCACTTTAGTTTTTACGGGCAATTGAACAAACTCCTAAAGACCCGAAAATTATCAGTAAAAAGGCAAAAGTATTATGAAAAAAATTCGATTGTGGTTTCCTATTACCTCAAAAATCGCAAATCATTCAATTGTTTATAAAAACTGTTAAAATTTTTGTTAATACCTTAATAACCTGTTATTTTTTATATAATTTTGGAGAACAATTTTAACAATTAATAATCACAAAACGTATTATGAAAAAACTAATGTTATTGGGTGTAGTTTCTATGTTTTTATTAGGGTCATGTGTCTCTAAAAAGGAATATGCTGCACTTGAGGCAAAACAAAAGGAAACACAAGACCTATTGAATACTGCAACAGTCAAACTGAACAGTTGTCTATCTGATAATGCCGCAGCTTTGGCCCGTTTGGAAGGAATGAAGGAACAATTGGCTGACTTAAGAAAAAGCAATGATAATTTACAGGTATTATCAGCAAAAGGTGCCACAAATGTTGAGAAGACCCTTGAAAGCATTAGGGAAAAAGACCTTAAAATAACCCGTTTACAGGATGCCTTGAACAAAAAGGACAGTGTTACGTTGGCTATTGTAACCAGTTTGAAAAAAGCAGTCGGTATTGACGACCCAGACATTGAAATCAATGTTGAAAAAGGTGTGGTATTTATTTCAATTGCCGATAAATTGTTATTTAAAAGTGGAAGCTATATTGTAACAGACAGAGCTAAGGAAATTTTAGGTAAAGTAGCAAAGGTCATCAACAGTAAACCAGATTTTGAGGCGATGGTTGAAGGGCATACAGACAATGTACCTTACATGAAAGATCCTTTATTGGATAACTGGGATTTAAGTGTAAAACGGTCCACTTCGGTTATCAGAATTTTGCAGGAACTTGGTATAAACCCAAAACAGCTTGTTGCCGCTGGACGTGGAGAATATGTGCCTTTGGTTGATAATGATACGGCTGAAAATAGAGCGAGAAATAGACGTACCCGTATTGTGGTCATGCCTAAAATTGATCAGTTCTACGATATGGTTGAAAAAGAAATGAAAAATCTTTCTGAAGCTTCAAACTAGTCAAATTTGAAAATATTAAAAAAGCCCAATCGAAAGGTTGGGTTTTTTTTGTGATATTCCTTCCTGCGCAAAACTAGAATATCTCCAAACTCCCTTTACCTTCCCTTACAATAATAGGTTCATCTTCGGAGAGATCGATAATGGTGGAAGGTTCATTATCTCCATAACCTCCATCAATCACCAAATCCACCAGATGGTCCCACTTTTCATGGATCAATTCTGGATCGGTGGTGTATTCCAGCACTTCATCTTCATCATAAATGGATGTTGAAATGATAGGGTTTCCCAATTGTTTTACAATTTCCAATGCAATGTTATTTTTTGGGATACGAATCCCAACAGTTTTTTTCTTTTTAAAGGCACTGGGCAGTGATTTTGCTCCTGGAAGGATAAAGGTATAAGGCCCAGGAAGTGCACGTTTTAAAATCTTAAAGGTTGTAGTATCAATCTGTTTCACATAATCGCTCAAGTTGCTCAAATCGTAACACACAAATGAAAAATTGGCCTGCTCAAGTTTTACTTTTTTTAGTCTTGCGACATGTTCAAGAGCCTTGGCGTTATTGATATCACAACCCAAGGCATAGACCGTATCGGTGGGATAAATGATCAGCCCTCCATTTTTTAGGACATCAACAACTTTCTTGATCTCTTTCCCATTTGGATTCTCCTCATATATTCTAATAAATTCAGCCATAACTTTTTTGGTTATATCACTAATTTAATTGGGACCAGGATTTTTGTTTTTCCAAACACTATTGACGATAGTAGGCACAAATTCCAAAACACAATCCCGATGGTAATCGGGACCAAATTCCAATTATTAACCTAAAATCTCAAATCTTTATTTAAAAACGTACAAACTTCCATCGCCTTCAATATAGTTTGCACCTTCAATTTCAATTTCAATTTCAACTTCATCTTCTAACCAATAACATCCAGTTTGGCGAAGCGCAACAACAATTTTTTGACACCTCCATGTTCAAAATTGATTTCAGCCTTTACATCGCTGCCCACCCCTTCAATTTTAAGGACTTTTCCCTTTCCAAAGCGCATGTGTTCCACAATATTTCCAACGACCAATTTGTCATCAAATAAATTGGCAGAACCTCCATTGGCTTTATGGAGCGGTTTCAATTTTGCAGGTGGGACAAATTTAGGGGGCTGCTCTGTTTTCCTTTGGATGGGCTTTTTAAATCGAATCTTGCTGGGCTCCACATCTCCAAAAATATCGGCCGAAAGCATCGGGTTTTGTCTTCGGTCGTCCACTGGAGTGATAATATCAAGATAGTTATCGTCTATCTCTTCAATAAAACGGCTAGGTTCGGCATCGATCAGTTTTCCCCAACGGTAGCGGGATAAAGTATAGGTTAAATAGGCCTGTTTTTCTGCTCTAGTAAGTGCGACATAAAACAAACGTCGCTCCTCCTCCAACTCACTTCTCGTATTCATGCTCATGGCACTCGGGAACAGATCTTCTTCCAATCCCACGATATACACATAGGGGAACTCCAAACCTTTTGCCAAATGTATGGTCATCAACGCTACTCGATCGTCATCACCCTTGTCATTGTCCAAATCGGTTGCCAAAGCAACGTCCTCCAAAAACTCAGCTAAAGAGCCGGTGGTATCTGCCAATTCCCGTTGCCCTTCCACAAAATCCTTCATACCATTCAAAAGTTCCTCAATGTTTTCCATTCTGGCGATATCCTCGTGGGTCCCGCTGGAATTGTACTCTTTAATGATCCCGGTAACCTTTGTGACCTGTTCAGCCAATTGAAATGCATTGGCAGTTTTGTTCATCACCTGAAAACTCTCGATCATGGTCACAAAATCCTGAAGTTTGGCTTTGGTTCCTGCATTGACATTGACTTCCGTTTTATCGATATGTTTCATCACCTCAAAAATGGAACGATCGTATCCATTGGCAGCAACTATGAGTTTATCCACAGTGGTTTGTCCAATACCACGAACGGGAAAGTTGATGATGCGCTTTAAGGCCTCCTCATCGGCTGGATTGATCACCAAACGTAAATAGGAAAGCACATCCTTTATTTCTTTACGCTGATAAAAGGACAATCCACCATAAATCCTGTACGGAATATTGCGTTTCCGCAAAGCGTCTTCCATGGCACGGGATTGTGCATTGGTGCGGTATAACACTGCAAAATCATCATTATTTAATTGATGTTGCATTTTGTTTTCAAAAATGGAACTGGCAACAAACCTGCCTTCATCCCCATCGGTCATCAATCGGTTCACCTTTATCTTGGAGCCTTCTTCATTTGCAGTCCAGACCACTTTTTCAAGTTTCATCTGGTTCTTGTCAATAATCGAATTGGCTGCATGAACAATGGTTTTGGTGGATCGGTAATTCTGTTCCAACCTAAATACTTTTACATCATCATAATCCCGTTGAAAATTGAGAATGTTATTGATGTTGGCCCCCCTGAAGGCATAAATACTTTGCGCATCGTCCCCAACCACACAAATGTTTTGAAAACGATCCGATAACGCCCGTACAATCAAATATTGGCTATGGTTGGTGTCCTGATACTCATCCACCAAAATATAACGGAATCGGTCTTGATACTTGGCCAGAACATCCGGAAATCTGGTAAGCAACTCGTTGGTCTTCAGTAGCAAATCATCAAAATCCATCGCTCCAGCCTTAAAGCATCTGTCCACATAATTTTTATAGATCTCCCCCAGTTTTGGCCGTCTGGCAGCCGTATCGATTTCAATCAATTCCGGATTTTGAAAATAGGCTTTGACCGTAATCAAGTTGTTTTTATATGAAGAAATTCTGGAATACACCTGTTTGTGTTTATAAACGTCCTTGTCCAATTTCATTTCCTTGATGATCGATGCAATCAAACTCTGTGAATCCTGGGTATCGTAAATGGTAAAATTGCTTGGATAGCCCAATCGGTCGGCTTCATAGCGCAAAATCCGTGCAAATATGGAATGGAATGTACCCATCCAAAGATTTTTGGCCTCACTTTCGCCTACAATGGATGCAATGCGCGATTTCATTTCCCGTGCCGCTTTATTGGTAAAGGTCAATGCCAAAATACTGAAGGCATCAACCCCCTGACTCATCAAGTACGCAATCTTATAGGTGAGCACCCTTGTTTTACCCGATCCCGCACCGGCAATGACAATCATTGGCCCTTCCTTTTGTAAGGTTGGTGCCAATTGGGCATCGTTTAACTGACTTAAATACTTCTCCAAAATTCCATTTCTTTTAATGCGTGAATTTAACCAAAGCTCCCTTTTTTACTAAAGGTTTTTTTAAATAATTATAAACAATATAGACTTATTCATGGCTTTACCAAATTTTGAATATCTTTAAGCCTCTAAATTCTTTTTTATGAAAAATAATGTCTTTTTCCTAAGTCTTTTTGTTTTGGGACAAACCTTGGTGTTTTCCCAACAGTCCAAAAAAATCCAAGGCCCTATAATTGAGGATTATGGTGCAACTTTTGAAGTCACTGATCTTGAAATTAAAACCGAAGTTGATACGGAAATGAAAGTCATCTTTGATATTGATAAATCTTCAAACGATAAAGGTGAAGTCAACACCTATATTGAAGTGGCCGCACGTTTTTTGAACATGCACGTCAATGCCGGTATGAAACATGAACAGCTCAAGGCTGCCATGACCATTCATGCAGAAGCTTGGCAAGACGTACTGAACAATGATATCTACAGAGAAAAGTTTGGTGTTGACAATCCCAATTTAAAACTTATCAATGCCTTAAGTGAAGCTGGTGTTGATGTGATTGTTTGCGGTCAATCTGCAGCAAAACACAATATGTCTCGTGAAGATATTAACCCCAATGTGAAAATTGCACTGTCGGCAACAACAGCATTAATCCAATATCAAAATAAAGGGTATCGATTTGTAAAATATTAAAAAGCCATCATGAAAACATCAATTCTTTTTACTTTCCTGTTATCAAATCTTATTGTTTTTTCCCAATCTGGAATTGAAAACGATATCGAATCCATAGAGCCCCAGGTTATCGAATGGCGCAGGGACTTTCACCAACACCCAGAACTTTCCAATCGGGAATTTAAAACCGCTGAAAAAATTGCAGAACATCTAAAATCCCTTGGCATTGAAGTTCAAACAGGGGTAGCCAAAACAGGAGTTGTTGGGCTTTTGAAAGGAGATTACCCCGGAAAAGTGGTGGCACTTCGAGCCGATATTGATGCATTGCCCGTTACTGAACGCAATGATTTACCTTTTAAATCTGAAGTAGAAACCATATTTTTAAATACCGAAACGGGAGTGATGCATGCCTGTGGCCATGATACCCATATCGCCATTTTAATGGGAGTTGCCGAAGTGCTTTCAAAACATAAAGACCAAATACATGGTACGGTAAAGTTTATTTTTCAACCGGCTGAAGAAGGCCCGCCACCGGGTGAAGAAGGCGGTGCAAGATTGATGGTCAAGGAAGGCGTTTTGGACAACCCAAAAGTAGATGCCATTTTTGGGCTGCACATCAATTCGCAAACACCTGTTGGTACCATCAAATATAAAACGGGAGGCATCTTGGCCGCCGTGGAGCGATTTGTCGTCACGGTCAAAGGAAAACAGACCCATGGTTCGCAACCTTGGTCAGGAGTGGACCCCATACTTATCTCGGCCAAAATCATTGACGGCTTTCAGGCCATCATCAGTAGAGAATCCAATTTGTTGGTGGAACCCGCTGTGATAACCGTAGGCAAAATAACCAGTGGCACACGATTTAATATCATCCCTGAAAGTGCAGAACTTATTGGTACAGTAAGGACATTGGATCCTGATATGAGAGCACATATTATAAAACGAATGACTGAAATGTCTGAAACTATTGCAAAAGCTTATGGAGGTTCTGCCACGATCGAATTTCAAAATACGGCTGATATTACCTATAACGATCCAAGTCTTGTTGAAGAGATGTTGCCAACACTGAAAACTGTTGCTGGAGAAGAAAATGTGGTCATTATGAAAGCAACAACCGGTGGAGAGGACTTTTCATTCTTTCAGGAAGTTGTTCCGGGATTTTATTTCTTTTTGGGGGGCATGGCACCTGGAAATACAGAAGCATTTCCACATCATACACCCGACTTTCAAATAGACGAAAGTGGAATGTTGCTCGGTGTAAAGGCACTTACCAATATGGCGATTGATTACTTGGAACATTAGGAATTAATAGCGTTAAGGCATAGTAATATGATTCAAATTCAATAAAAATCTATACTTTAGTCAAGCACTAAATCATTAAATTATGAATTCAGAACGAATTGTTGACCTAATATTATATGCCATTCCGGCCTTGATCACAGGAATCATTGCCTATTATTTTTTTAAGGAACACACCAAAAATGAGGACGGTCGTAGGCGCTTTTTATTGCATAGAGATATGCAGGTAAACGCTATGCCTTTACGACTTCAAGCCTATGAACGGATGGCATTATTTTTGGAGCGGATTAACCCAAACAAATTAATAGTTAGAATTATTCCAAAATCCTCAAATAAAGAAGATTATGAATCTTTACTTGTAGCTACAATTGAGCAGGAATATGAACATAACTTATCACAGCAAATCTACATGACCGATGAATGCTGGGGCATTATCAGTGCAGCCAAAAATGCGACCATACAACTCATTAGAAAAGCGAGCTTACTTGAAAAAACTGATACAGCAAATAAGTTGAGAGAGGTTGTCCTAACCGAAATGATGGAGCGTCGTGCACCAAGCGATGCGGCATTGTCTTATATCAAGCAAGAAGTCAGTGACATGTGGTAGATCAATTTTGAAATCCCTCAGTTTTCTTGTTCCAAAGGACTTACATCTTCATTCTTGTACTTGGCAAAGTCAAAGCCTTTTTGCCACCATTTGGTCATGTTTTCCTTTTCAAAAATCAGTGAATTGGTCGTCAATACCGTAGGAGTATAATAAAAATTGATAATGGCATTTTGGTGGGATGCCACAAATTTTCCAATTTTTATATTCTGGTTTTCAATCCTATCCACCATGAACTCAAACATATTGGTCAATAAATTAAAAGCGTTAGAAGACGGCATTCTGTTGAGTTGGGTAATTTCGGTCTGCAAAATAATACTGTCCACCACAGTCGCTCCACGTTTAACAGCCTCCTCAATGGGCACCATGGACCCCAAACCGCCATCGGCATATTCACATCCTCCTTTTTTGACCAAAGACATAAAGGGCGTATAATTACAGGAAATCCATATCCAATCACAAAATTCTTCATATTCAAATTCCTTGACCGATTTATATTCCACCTGATTCAAAGATAAGTTAGCAACCGTTACAACAACGTCTATTTTACTTCGTTTAAGCGTGTTAAATTCTCTAACTGTCAACGTGTTCTTTATTAAGGTCCTTAAATTCAGGCTTTCTCCGAAAGTTTTACTTCCTCTCAATAAGTTTCGCAATACATTGAAATGGTGTATTCTAATGGTTTCAATTCCCCATTTTCTTTTAATCAAAAATGGGCAACTGTTAAAAATTGAATCTTGGTTCACGTTGGTGTAAACGTCTTTAATTTTATCGACTTTTTTCAAGGCCAGATGCGACACTAAAAGACTTCCGGTTGATGTCCCTATAAAAATATCATAATCATACTGTTTATTTTCTATAAGATACTGCGCCACACCTCCAGCAAACGCACCTTTGCTTCCTCCACCGGAAATAACCAATGCTCTCATAATATACTAATTATAGGAATAATGAAATCAATATTAAAGCACGTATAAGTTAACACTTTTTTCTTTCAAGTTTAAAAGTTAATTTAGTCATTATGAATACCAATTTACAAACCCCGATTGACTATTTGAAAGGTGTGGGCCCAAACCGTGCAGATCTGCTGCGAAAAGAGCTTGGTATTCACACCTATCAGGATTTAATTAACCTATTTCCCAATCGTTATATAGACCGCACCCAATATTACAAAATCAATCAGTTACAACGCAACAATGCCGATATTCAAATTATTGGTCAGGTCACTGGATTTAAAGATATCCCTCAAAAACAAGGAAAACTTTTGGTCGCCACTTTTCAAGATGATACCGGAACCATGGATTTGGTATGGTTTAGAGGTCATAAATGGATCCGTGACAGCATAAAACTCAACACACCTTATGTGATTTTTGGAAAAACCAATTGGTTCAATGATGTGTTCAATATGCCACACCCGGAAATGGAATTACTCGAAGATCATGAAAAAAGTCTGCGCTCGGCCATGCAACCCATTTATCCTTCCACGGAAAAATTGTCGAATAAAGGGATAACCAACAGAGTGGTCAATACGATTATGCAAAATTTGTTCTTGGAAACCAAAGGACAATTTGTTGAAACCTTATCTGGATCTTTAATTTCTGAACTCAAATTGCTCTCCAAAAGTGACGCTTTATTCAATGTTCATTTTCCAAAGAGCCAGGAGCTTTTGGCAAGGGCACAATTCCGTTTGAAATTTGAGGAATTATTTTATATTCAGTTGCAGTTGATCATTAAAAATTTAATCCATAAATCCAAAATCAAAGGCTTTCCTTTTACAAAGGTCGGACATTACTTCAATACTTTTTTTAAGGAGTATTTACCCTTTGAACTGACCAATGCCCAAAAGCGTGTGATCAAGGAAATTCGCGCCGATTTGGGCAGCAATGCACAAATGAACCGATTATTGCAAGGTGATGTGGGTTCTGGCAAGACCATAGTCGCGCTCATGGCAGTGTTAATCGCACTTGACAACGATTTCCAAACCTGTTTTATGGCCCCGACTGAAATTTTGTCAGTCCAACACTATAACAGTTTAAATGAATACTGTAATAGATTGAACATCAGTATTAAAATGTTAACTGGTTCAAGCACAACTTTAGAAAGACGAGACATTCACGAATCTTTGGAAAATGGCGATTTACAACTCCTTATTGGCACCCATGCCCTACTCGAAGATACCGTAAAATTTAAAAATTTAGGGCTCGCCATCATTGACGAACAACATCGTTTTGGGGTTGCACAACGGAGCAAATTATGGAAAAAAGGCCCACCCATAATCCCTCCCAAAGGGATGGAAAAAGATAGTCTTCCCTCCGGTGAGATTAGAGAGGTTCCTCCACATATTTTGGTGATGACCGCAACTCCCATTCCGAGGACCTTGGCCATGTCGGTCTATGGCGATTTGGACATCTCTGTAATCGATGAACTGCCCCCGGGAAGACGGCCTGTAAAAACGGTTCACCGCTATGACAGGAACCGATTAAAAGTGTTTCAGTTTATAAGGGATGAAATCAAAAAGGGACGACAGGCCTATATCGTGTATCCATTGATTCAAGAAAGCGAAAAAATGGATTACAAGGATTTGATGGATGGTTATGCCAGCATCGAGCGGGATTTCCCTAAACCGAAATATCAGGTCTCCATTGTTCATGGTAAAATGAAAGCAGCGGATAAAGATTATGAAATGCAACGCTTCATCAAAGGCGAAACCCAGATCATGGTAGCCACAACCGTTATTGAAGTAGGGGTTGATGTCCCGAATGCCTCTGTTATGGTCATTGAAAGTGCCGAACGTTTTGGTTTGTCCCAATTACACCAATTACGTGGTCGAGTTGGGCGTGGTGCAGAACAAAGTTATTGTATCCTCATGACTGGTCATAAATTGACCCATGAAAGTAGAATTCGCTTGGAAACCATGACCCGAACCAATGATGGCTTTGAAATCGCCGAAGTCGACCTACGTTTGCGAGGTCCAGGCGACATCATGGGAACCCAACAAAGCGGTGTGTTGAACCTTAAAATTGCTGATGTTTTCAAGGACAAAGACATTTTACAGACAGCTCGATATTATGCCAAAAAAATCCTGAGTGCGGACCCTTCATTACTTTCAGCGGAAAACAAGGCCATTCTTAACACTTATAAGCAATTGGGGAAATACAAGAACATTTGGAATTATATTAGTTAATATTAAGATCTATTTAATTTTAAGACACTGTCCTAAAAAGAGCGTAAGTTAAAGCCATCTGACACCTTTTTTTTATAGTCCCCTTGTATAAAATACGATTTAAATTCCTTGTTTAAAGACCAAGCCTTTGATCAAAACAACATCATTGGGGGTGCGTTTTGACTTTGATTAGAACTAACTGACCAATTTTTAAAAACCCCAGGTCTGGCTGGAGTTTTTTTGTAGTTTCGTTTAAAGGTTTACCTGTGGGTGCCACTTTTAATGACACTTGCACTTTGCTACGGGCAAGGTTGAAGCAAATGTGTTTTGTAAAATTTAGTAAGTATTTGTTTATTCTCTTTGCCTCTTAACCTACCACTTGGTGATGGACATTGTCTAATGAAATTAATATTTTCATTTGAACAAAAACTTTCAAAATCGTCTATAGATTCTCTAAATTCTCTTGGATTATTCCTTTTCCCCCAAGTATTTATTACGGTTTTGACATTATTTTTTATTAAATACTCTTTAATCTCCTGAAATGAGTATGTTATTTTGCATTTGGTCTGATTAAATAGTGCTTGATCTGAATAACCTGAACCACAAAATTCAATTTGATCAACTGTGCTTTGCCTTTTTATTGACTCAATTACGTCTGTACATCCAAATTTGTGTATTTTCATTATGTACATTTTACCTTGAAAATTGTTTTGAAGAGACATATATTCAATTCTGCAAAGATTTTCAATGATTCTCCAAAAATTATTTCGGCATCTACCATAGAAATAATCAGTCCTTTCACCACAATTTGGATTGAAAGTGCCCAAAACAAGCGTTTCAATTTTCCAATTTGGTAGAAAATAATCTTCATTTAGAAATTGATGTTCAATAATTTCTTTAGTAGGTATCATTAGTTCAATTCTTTCGTGTTTTTATTAATCTTGTATAGTTGATAAGATTGAATACCAGACCATAAGTTGTTGGTATTAATTGATGACTTAACTTCTCTTAATTGATTCGCAACAGAGCGATTCAATTCTTCAAATGAATCTTGGGTTACGTAACTTAAATGACTTAACTCACTTACTATATTTTGTTCCATTTGATAAATCGAGTACATTAAATCATCCAACTTGTTGCCAATATTTGTTAGCTTTTCGGACACCACATTTTCCCAATTAGAATTGAACATTCCTAATTTATCAAATGATTCATATATTTGGTAGAAAGTTATTAAATCCTCACTTACCAATGCCCCAATCATGTTGATAGAATGAAAAACCAATAATTCATATGAATGAATCTGGTTTTTTAATAGATTCACTCTATCAATCAGTTCGTTTTGACTGCTTGTATCTGTTATAGTTTCAAATATTTTTTGAGTATTCTGCTTTTTGGTTTTTATATAGTTTGAAACTTTTACAAACTGATGAATATATTCTTTGTCTATGTCAATAACTTTATTTTGGTTTTTGTTAAGTAGTTTGATAAAACCATTTTCAACTAAGTCAACCTGACTATCCTCATTATTATCAAATTCTTTAAGTATATTTTCTTTGGAATTAGCAAATTCTTGAATATTTATATTTTGTTCAATTATTTCTTTTTCTATTTCTTTATCAAAAGATTTTTTTAATGTATTCACATCATTTAAAAACTCATTTAGAATATCAATATCTTCTCGATTAGAATGTAAGCTTCCCCAAAAACCGAACTGTTTAAAAGTAGAATAATAATCTTAATTTTGAACAGTATTATGAGAAAAAGTAAATTCAGCCCCAACCAGATCGCAAAGATTTTAAAAGAGTTTGACAACGGAAAGAATGTTGACCAGATTAGCCGAGAACACGGTGTAAGTTCTGCTGCTTTTTACAAGTGGCGTTCCAAGTACGCTGGAATGAATTCAAAAGAGCTAAAACGGCTTAAAGAGCTCGAAGAGGAAAACCGTAAGCTCAAACAGATGTATGCAACCTTGGCTTTAGACCATCAGATGGCCAAGGAGATCATCGAAAAAAAGCTATAAAGCCCTGCCGTAAAAGAAGTATCGCCAAGGAACTTATTCATTACGGCATCAACAGGGCGTGCCGTGTTCTCAATATGAGCAAGAGCGTTTATTATTATAAGGCATTACCTAAGGATGATACCGAAATAGAACAAGCTTTACAGGAGAAAGCCAAAGAGCATTCCGAAGAAGGTTTTTGGAAAGCTTATGACCGATTACGAGAGGAAGGCAAACCATGGAACCACAAACGCGTACACAGGGTCTACGTATCATTGGGACTTCCATTGAGAAGGAAAGCGAAGAAACGCTTGCCTGCACGGGTTAAAGAACCTTTGGAAGTTCCAAATGCGCTTAATCATACTTGGAGCATGGATTTTGTGACAGATGTTTTAGAGAACAAAAGGCGGTTTAGAGCGTTTAATATCATTGATGATTTTAACAGGGAGGCCCTTCATATAGAAATTGACTTTTCACTGACCAGCAACCGGATAGTCTGGGTGCTTAACCACTTGATCAATAAAAAAGGCAAACCACAAAAGATAAGAATGGACAACGGCCCTGAATTTATCGCCAATATCACAAATGAATGGAGTAAAATGCATGGCATAGAACTTAAGTACATACAACCAGGGAAACCAACCCAGAATGCACTTGTAGAACGCTTCAACGGGTCATATCGGCGAGGCGTGCTAAACAAGTACATCTTTGAACATATTGACCAAGTAAGGGAGCAGACCCAGATTTGGATGGACGATTATAACAATAAAAGGCCACATGATGGTTTAGGAAAAATACCCCCAGTAAAATATGCAAAACTTAATTCTACTTTGGCTGGCCAAAGTAGAATTAAAAACGATAACTTTATAGAAGTTTTAGAAAATTAAGCAGTTCTAAATTGGGGAAGCTTACA
>DASWKU010000250.1:0-7617 GCA_036396455.1 Flavobacteriaceae bacterium | reverse complement strand
ACTTTCAAGAACATGCCTTTTATAGCAAACAAAGCCTGCGGTTGTGTCGTAAATTTTCATTCGGGTTATCAACCTCACATATTTTGAAGCCCCATAGGATAACAACACTCTGCCCATAGGCCAATTGACCACATTAACGCCATCTACATAACGTGACCCAATCGACAGGTCTGCTCCGTCCAAATGACAGGCATCGTAAAGTTTTTCCAAATCGTTGGGGTTATGGGAAAAATCGGCATCCATTTCAAAGATATAATCATACCCCATTTCAAGGCACCATTTAAACCCTTCTATATAAGCAGTCCCCAAACCTGTTTTTTCTGCTCGTTGCATCAAGAATAATTGCTCTTCAAACTCTTTCTGCAATTCTTTTACTTTTAATGCAGTTAGGTCTGGCGAGTTGTCATCTACAACTAGAATATGGAATGCTTTTTTTTGAGCCAAAATAGCTCTTATGATCACTTCAATATTTTCAATTTCATTATATGTAGGTATAATGACAATAGCGTCAACCATAGAATTTAATTTAAATTACCGCATCCAAGCTTTGCAATAATGGCAAAAGTAAGTTTTTTTAAGGTATATCCAATGAACTACCTCGACGCAGAGCGTACGAGGTATCAGAATCAAGACCGCTACGCTACAAGTCCCGAAGCATCGGGACAAGAAACTAGAGCTTTTCATTCGTCCAGACTCTTGGTTCTTGTCTCTTGGTTCTTTGCACAACCAGATTATCAAGACGCTACACCCGAGGCAGTCCCGATCCCGATGGCTATCGGGACTATCGGGACATCGGGGAATTATTTAGATTAAAGAAAATATCTTAATCATTGCTAATATTGCGTGGTCATCTTATGGGAAATGAACATGATTTCAAGTGGAAAAAAATATATTAGATAAAATATTCTTTATAATTTAGCATCTATGTTAAGAGAATCGGTTTCTAACGAGTGGTTTACGGTATTTATAGTACTGTCGTTGGGTTTTTTGACCTTATCCAAATTTTTGTTTTCCAGAAGGTTTGATGATTTTTTGTCGGTCATTGGCAATTCCAAATATTTGAAGATTTATGCCAGAGATCAAAAATTCATTGATGGGTTTGACACCTTATTGTTTTTAAATTTAGTGATCTCTATTTCGATTTTTTCATTTTTGATGTATTCAGAATTTGTAAATCCCGCAGAGTTTGATTTGATCCAGTTTTTTAAACTTCTATTTGGTATAGGAGCTTTGGTACTGATTAAAATTTTACTGGAACGCCTCATAGGAAGCTTGTTTGAGATTGATGCTTTGATTGATTCCTATTTGTTCCAAAAGACCACCTATAAAAATTATACAGGCTTTGTGCTTTTGCCTATTAATATCTTGCTTATTTATACACTTTCCCCTTCAAAAAGTATGATTTATGTGATTCTGGGCCTCATCTTTTCAATAAATTTAATAGGGTTTATTACATCTTTTAAAAATCATCAAAAAGTACTATTAAACAGCTTATTCTATTTTATTTTGTATCTTTGCGCACTTGAAATTGGACCTTATCTAATTTTATATCGGTTAATTTTAGACTATAAAGCTTAAACCTATAACTAGAGCCTATGAAAGTGAAAACCATTTTAGTGTCGCAACCTGAACCTAAAATAGAAAATTCGCCTTATTTTGATCTTCAAGAAAAACTGAAAGTAAAGATTGACTTCAGACCCTTTATTCATGTTGAAGGGGTTTCTGCAAAAGACATCCGACAACAAAAAGTAGATTTAAGCCATTATACCGCCATAATACTCACAAGCAGAAATTCTGTTGATCATTTTTTTAGAGTGGCTGATGAAATGCGCTTCAAAGTTCCAGACACGATGAAATATTTTTGTCAGTCTGAAGCGGTTGCATTCTATCTTCAAAAATATGTGGTGTACAGAAAACGTAAAATCTATGTTGGCAAACGTTCTTTTGAAGATTTAACTCCAATGATTAAAAAGTATAAGGACGAAAGCTATTTATTGCCAACAACGGATAAATTGAAGTCAGAAGTTCCAGACATATTAAATGGGCTCAATATAAAATGGAAAGAAGCTATTTTTTATAAAACCGTTATTAGTGACTTATCGGACCTAGCCGATGTTTACTATGACGTTTTAGTGTTTTTTAGCCCTTCCGGAATTGAATCGTTATTTTTAAATTTTCCGGATTTTAAACAAAATAGTACGCGAATTGCGGTTTTTGGAAACACTACAGCCAAAGCAGTGGAAGAACATGGCTTGAGAGTGGACATTGCAGCCCCAACTCCAGAAACACCATCCATGACCATGGCCTTGGAAAAATATATTGACAAAGTCAATAAAGGAAAATAACCCAATTATTTAATAAAATTAGAAAAAGGGTGGTTTACTAGTAAACCACCCTTTTTCTATACAACATTAAAGGCTTTCGTCAAATAGGGCTGAAAACTATATCTCTAATACAACCGTATATACAATACAACTAATATTATAAACAATACCAAATGAAAAAAACAGCTCTTTGTCTAATGATAATGATAGTATCATTTAGTCTTTTCCCTAGTACTATTATGGCTACTGAAAAAGAACCAATACGTACTCATGCAAACACCAATGAAGTTCCAAGTGAAGTTAAAGTAATGATCAATCGCTTAAACGACATAAAAGAAATGGATAAATCATCTTTAAACCGTACCGAAAGAAAAGAGTTACGAAAAGAAGTTCGCACAATCAAGAAAAGTATAAAAGCCGCTGGGTCTGGCCTTTATATATCAAGTGGTGCAATAATTATTATTTTACTTTTGATTATTATTCTTTAAAAAGACATTCCACTGAAAATAAAAAAATCACAATATTCCTTATTGGTGTCTTTTTATGAAGACCTAATTTATTTAAAAAACTAAAAAGCATAACGCTGTGGGCCACCACGTCTAATTTCTTCATTGGCAAAACTTTCAAATTTCTTGAAATTTTCCCTAAAGGCATTGGTTAATTTAAACGCCATGGTGTAATACGCTTCGTCATTGTTCCAAGTCGCTCTAGGGCTCAAAACCTCGGTCGGAACACCTGGACACGATCTTGGTTGTGCCACTCCAAATACAGAATGGATATGGTAATGATCATAATCATAAAGTCCTAGATCACCATTCAAAACCGCATGGATCATGGCGCGTGTATATTTCAATTTCATTCGTGTTCCAACGCCATAAGGTCCACCGGTCCAGCCTGTATTGACCAACCATACATTAACTCCAGATGTTTTCATTTTCTGACTTAGCATCTCAGCATATTTTGTAGGATGCAATGGCATAAACGGTGCGCCGAAGCAGGCCGAAAAATTTGGGGTTGGTTCAACAATACCCGCTTCTGTTCCTGCAACTTTTGCTGTATAACCGGAAATAAAATGGTAGGCTGCCTGACTAGGTGTCAATTTAGAAATTGGAGGCAAAACCCCAAACGCATCGGCCGTTAAAAAGAATATGTTTTTAGGGTTTTTACCTATTGAAGGCACTTGAATATTATCAATATGATCGATTGGGTAACTCACTCTTGTGTTTTGGGTAATGGACACATCTTCATAATCCACATGGCCTTCACTATCCAAAATCACATTTTCTAAAATGGCCCCCCTTTTAATGGCCCTGTAAATATCGGGCTCATTTTCTTTACAAAGATTGATCACTTTGGCATAACAGCCGCCTTCAAAATTAAACACCGTATTTTCGTTGGTCCAACCATGTTCATCATCACCGATCAATCGTCTATTGGGATCGGCTGACAAGGTGGTTTTACCGGTTCCTGAAAGCCCAAAGAAAATAGCCGTATCACCATCTTTTCCAACATTGGCACTGCAATGCATTGGCAAGGTGTTTTTGAATACAGGAAGAATAAAATTCAATGCTGAAAAAATTCCTTTTTTGATTTCTCCAGTGTAACCCGTTCCTCCAATTAAGGCAATCTTTCTCGTGAAATCCAAAATGGCAAAGTTATGTTGACGAGTGCCATCTACTTTGGGGTCTGCCAGAAACTCAGGTGCATTAATAATGATCCAGTCGGGTGTAAAGCTTTTAAGCTCTTCTTCATTGGGCCGCAAAAACATATTGTAGGCAAACATATTGCTCCAAGGATGCTCATTGATGATACGAATATTAAGCTTGTAATGATTGTCTGCACAAGCATAACAATCTCTTACAAAAACTTCCTTATTGGAAAGATAAGCGGTCACTTTATGATAAAGCCTTTCGAACGTATCAGGTTCAAAAGGAATGTTGATATCGCTCCACCAAATATGGTTTTTTGTAATATCGTCTTTAACAATAAAACGATCTTTTGGTGACCGTCCCGTAAACTCACCGGTATGAACTGCCAAAGCTCCGGTTGAGGTTTCAACACCTTGTCCTTTTGCAATGGTTATATCATGAAGTTGGTCCGATGATAATTGGTATTGAACTTTGGCATTTTTAATTCCGTAGAGTTCTAACGAAATCGTTTTCGAATCTTGGGTATATTCCACCATGATTAGTTTAGTTTATTATGATGTGCAAAATTAAAACAATATTTTAAAGTGACCATTAAAAACCTTATTTATCAGTTTGCAACTTCAAAAATTTTATGAGCATGATGCCCCATGAAATGATCAAAAGCAATCCTCCTATGGGTGTAATGAATCCGATACTTTTAAAGTCAAAACCTGACAACTCATTGGTTGCCAAGCCATAAATTGAACCAGAAAAAAACAAAATCCCTATCACGACCAAGTAATACAATAGTTGTTTTGTTTTCACACTGAATACTGAAGTCGTTCCAATAAACAATAGTACAATGGCATGATACATTTGATACCGTACTCCAGTTTCAAAAGTTTGGATCGATTCCGTAGAGATTAATTCTTTTAAGCCGTGTGATGCAAATGCTCCCAATAGAATGGCAACCATGCCTAAAATCGAAGCTGTAACCAATATTAATTTGTTCATATAAATTTATGTTTTTACTAAAGAGAACCCTTTGTATTTAGTAAATTCGTAACCACAAAATTACTCAACTAATCCCATTATGCGAAAGATTTTAATTTTTGGTGCAGGAAAATCAACGTCTTACCTTATAAAATATTTGTTGGACAAATCTTATGAAGAAGAATTACATATTATTGTGGCCGACAAAAACATTGGTCATGCCAGAAAGCTTATAGGCAATCATGAAAATGGCCAAGCGATCATGCTTGATATTTCAGATAAACAGGCTCGCATTGACGCCGTAAAAAATGCTGATATCGTGGTGTCCATGCTCCCACCTCGTTATCATATTGAAATTGCCAAAGATTGTATTTCATATAATAAAAATATGACCACTGCCTCTTATATTACCAAAGAGATGGAAGATTTGGATACATCTGTGAGAAGCAAGGGCCTCATTTTTATGAATGAAATTGGGGTTGACCCAGGAATCGATCATATGAGTGCCATTCAGGTTATAGATAGGATTAGGGACAAGGGTGGAAAAATCATTTTGTTTGAATCGTTTACTGGAGGCTTAATGGCTCCTGAAAGCGATAACAATTTATGGAATTATAAATTTACCTGGAACCCAAGAAACGTGGTGTTGGCCGGCCAAGGTGGTGCTGCAAAATTCTTGCAGGAAGGCACTTATAAATACATTCCTTATAATCGGCTATACCGCCGAACTGAATTTTTGGAAGTGGATGGTTATGGTCGTTTTGAAGTGTATGCCAATAGGGACTCCTTAAAATATCAAAGTGCTTATGGTTTGCAAGATGCCAAAACATTGTATCGGGGCACGATGCGGCGTGTTGGCTTTAGTAGGGCATGGAACATGTTTGTGCAACTGGGAATGACCGACGACGAATACACCATGGATGACAGTGAAAACATGAGTTACCGTGATTTTGTAAACGCTTTTTTGCCCTACAGTCCAACCGATTCTGTGGAACTTAAATTTAGGCATGCCCTAAAAATAGACCAAGACGATATCATCTGGGATAAGTTGGAAGAATTGGATATTTTTAGTCCAACCAAAATGGTTGACTTAAAAAAGGCAACGCCTGCGGAGATATTGCAAAAAATTTTAATGGAAAAATGGACGCTTCAGCCTAATGAAAAAGATATGATTGTGATGTATCATAAATTTGGATATGAACTGAATGGAGAGAAAAAGCAAATTGATTCCACTATGGTTGCCATTGGTGAAGATGATACCTATACCGCTATGTCCAAAACTGTTGGTTTGCCACTTGCCATTGTGACACTTGCCATTTTAAACGAAAAAATTACGACTCCCGGGGTTCAAATTCCACTTAAAAAAGAAGTTTATGGACCTACCTTGAAAGAGCTCGGAACCTATGGCATTGTGTTTAAGGAAAAAGAAGTCCCTTATTTAGGGTACAATCCCTTAAACATTTAATTGGCTTATAATTTATAATGATTTTGTTATTTTTGTGTTTTAGTTTGAAAACAAATAACTCATGAAGATTATAAATCAAAACTTGGAGATTGACGGCATCGATAAAGAAATTCTTCGTGCCTTAATGGAAGATGCCAGAACTCCTATTTTGGAAATTGCACGTCAGGTGGGCATTTCAGGGGCAGCCATTCACCAGCGATTGCGCAAACTTGAAAAATCAGGATTGATTTTAGGTTCCAAATTTATTATCAATCCAAAGGCACTCGGTTATACCACCATGGCATTTGTGGGCATTTATCTTGACAAAGCGATGAACAATCCGGAAGCCGTTAAACAACTTAAAAAGATCCCTGAAGTTTTGGAATGCCATTATACCACGGGAAACTGGAGTATTTTCATTAAAATATTGTGTAGGGACAATGAACATTTGATGCATTTGCTGAACAAGGAAATCCAATCCATCCCGGGAGTTTCAAGAACCGAAACTTTCGTGTCACTTCAACAACAGATTGATAGACAGATTAAGGTTTAAATACTTGCTTTGCTACATTAAAATAAATAAAATAGGCTTCATGATTGAAGCCTATTTATGAATCTATTTTTTAAGAATTATCGTCTTCCACCAAAAACCTGAATCGCCCAATACAATAAGGACGCCAATGCACCTATCGCAGCAACCAAATAGGTTCGTGCTGCCCATTTCAGTGCGTCTTCCGAACCTTTGTATTCTTCTGGGGTTACCATGTTTTTGGCTTTTAACCAAGCCAATGCCCTATTGCTGGCATCGTATTCTACGGGCAAGGTAATAAAACTGAACAAGGTTGCCATTCCCATAAATATCAAGCCTGCAACGGCCACATAATAGCCCATTCCAACTCCGGCTGCAGCACCTAAAATCAAACCTCCAATAACCAACCATTGGGACATTCCAGAAGTTACACTTACTACAGGAACCAATTGTGAGCGCATGGTCAACCACGCATACGCTTTTGCATGTTGCACGGCATGTCCACACTCATGGGCAGCAACGGCTGCTGACGCAGCATTTCTTTGATTGTACACAGCCTCACTTAAGTTTACGGTCTTGTTTTTTGGGTTGTAATGGTCGGTCAATTTACCGGCAACCGAAATCACTTCAACATCATAAATCCCGTTATCGGCCAGCATCTTTTCAGCAATTTCCTTACCGCTCATGCCATTTCGTAAT